>CAJXIT010000539.1 GCA_913054055.1 uncultured Thalassolituus sp. | reverse complement strand
GTACCGCTATCTCAATTGTCTTATTTTGGAGGGGGGGGTGCTTGTGGGTATTGGAAAATTGCAGCGTGATATGAGTGCCATTCCAAGAAATATTTGAAATATGAGTGGTTGCTAAGCTGGTATTTGAGTGAGGATTTCCATTAGCTTGGACAAAACCAATGCTGGCTAGGTCGATATAGCCAGCGCCTGGTAATTTTCCATAATTACTTGTGTATTCTTGTATGGCATTGCTTAATGAGTATTTAGAAGCTGTATATTCTGTGATGACATGTGTGCGCAGTTGGTAATTTTGGTATTGCGGGATGGCGATACTGGCTAGAATGGCAATAATAGCAGTCGCTATGGTCAGTTCTATTAAAGAAAATCCATTTTTCATGCTTCTTTCCTCAAGCTCTAACACATTATTATTTAGATACAGCAGGAGTTATGCCAGGGCGCCTGCTTACGGGCATTAATTTGGATCCATAAAAAAACCCGCTGAAGCGGGTTTTTTTATGGATGAAATCTAAGTAATTAAATTACTTGATTTTAGGCCAGTATTTTTTATCAAGAGCAGTACCCAAGGTTTGAGTGCCCTTGATGGCAAACTTAGTTGAGCCGTTAGAGATAGAAACGGCAATTTCCAATGTTTTGTCGTTAATCGCTTTATTAGAGTGGTCGTACGTAACAGTGATCGCAGACCCGTTCCAAACGATTACATCAGCTCCAGGTGCTTTGATTGTAGTAGCAGTGTGAGTAGCGCCACTATCTTGAACAAAAGATACTTCAGCTAGCTCTGAGTAATCAGTAGGAAGTGCACCATATGTAGCATTATATTCTGCAATTGCGTTTTGTAGAGGGCGAATAGCAGAGGTTGTTACTGTTGCTGCATCAGTACGAGCAATGTAAGTTTGGTATTGAGGGATAGCAACAGATGCTAAAATACCGATGATTGCAACTACAATCATTAGTTCGATTAAGGTAAAACCTTTTTGGTTGTTCATAGTAGACCGCTCCACATAAATTGTTTAGTTATTGGCTTTTAGCCTGTTTTATTTCGCAGCTTGCTGGTTTACAACTTCTGCCTGACTACTGTTCTGCAGATCTCGTGCCAACTGTATTTAGAAGGCTGTATTTTTTGAAAAGAAGCGATAGTGGCTCTTATAAAGGTTTTTTTGAGATCTATCGCACACTTTTTCACCTTATCTAAGTATTTTGAATGGGGTTAACTGGGTCATAAGTGACAATTAATGTCATTTTATGATGATGTTTGTTGGGCATCGACTATCTTCTTCTTTATACCACTGACACCATAGCCCACTCCATTGAACCTTTTTGGTCGTGAGCTCTTGGAAGTCATTAAAGTGTTCAAATGTAGATGATTCAATATCAAATAGTCGGAATTGTGAGTGGTTGAATTGAGATAAGATCAAGTTACCACTAAAGATTCCTTTGTTTTTAGCTTGAAGGGTGTCGTTAATCTTTTGGTTCTTTATACTGACGAGGCTAGATTCATCGACTTGATATCGATCCAGCATTGAACTGACAATCTCATTCACATCGAATTTATTATCTTCAGTCACTGTTAGTATTGTGCCAGTTTCAACAGGGAAGCTTCTGGATACAGGGAGTCGACTTGATGAAAGATTTCTGCCATCAAAAGTCAAATCGCTCTCTATATCAAGTTCATTATAAAGTGTGGGCGCTATATCGGCTAAGCTCGTCATTTTATGAGCATTTTTTGCAATATCCCCTCTTTCAAACCCCTTGAAGGCTATTAACACTCGATTATTGTTACTGACTAAGGTTGAGCCATGGCCGTATATCTTTGGCGCATGTATGGCATTAAGCTTATCCTGAGGGTCTATATTATGGAATTTTGGAGATTCATTAGCCCAAGCCTCGCCATGATCAGAAAGAAATATAATTTTACTATTTTCTATATACCCTTTTTCATTTAGCTCCTTAAATAAAGCCTTTAATTGGTCGTCAATAGCTTTAAGGTTTGCAGGATAATAGGGCTCTGG
>CAJXIT010000538.1 GCA_913054055.1 uncultured Thalassolituus sp. | reverse complement strand
CTAACCTCATAAGGACTAAAGTCAGTCCGTGCAAAAAAGTAATCACTGGATATGTATTGTGCGCCACTTTCTAACGCCAGAATCAAGGGGGCAGAGTACTTGGTCTTCACTTCGCCCCGAAACTTCAACCCCCTAACTTCTTAGGACTTTACAGTCACCTGAGTAGGTCGTGAACTCAGTGTTGTATTCATCCACCTACGCCAAAAGCTTCCTGCATCAGAAGCTTGTAAGCCAATGCAACCTTTGGTGCCGGGAACATTGCCATCAGGGTGGATGCCGAAACCATCTCTAGTTTCTGCAAAATTTGGAATGATAGGAATGAACCACTTATTTCCGGTGAGTGTGTTTTCAAACCCCGATGCCAGATGACTACCTGTTACAACATTGCGGGTTTTTACTTCATAACTACCATCAGGCAAAGGGCCTAAACCAAATCCACCTGTTATGGCATTGTAATGCTCAGCACCCCAAGTTAGTTTTTTTGTTGTTTTATTAAATACTAAACTACTCATTATAAATTCCTTTTATATTCTGAGGTTTGTTTAATTAGAGAAATTTCTTGTTTATTAAGGCTTACTCTTTCAAGGCTGGTATTAACCCTTTTTGGCATCTTGATATACATATCAGAAACAATATCGGTTAGCGATTCAGAAAATGCCCCGTCAGAGTATTGAATAGCACTGGCTAATTTATCTAAGGCGTCATCATTTTGTATGGCGAACTCAGAAAGCAATTGAATAGAAGGAGGCAAGATACCGAAAATATAACCAGATTGACTGTGCATATCCCATAAAGGTTTTAGCGCATCTTTTTCAGGAAAATTGTTGATGAATGTATCAGTGAATTTTTGGTCGATACGGTATTTGGCAAGAAGATATGTATTGCATGTTGAATCGTTTGAGCGATTATTTTTAATGTCTTCGATTATCTGATCGTTAGGAGGGAGTTCCGATAAAAGAATACAAGCCTTATATCTTTCCACTGCATTTGTAGCCTTGTTAGCAGTATTATATAAATATTCATCAACTTGAGCGTTGTTATTATTGCTACAAGCCGAGAGTGCTAACACGGTTGTCAAAAATATAATGGCTTTCATAAAGATCCTTTTTAATTGTATCTATTATATTTAGGGTATGGATATTAACGGGTTTTCTAAGGTAGGCAAGCATTCCAGTATTTAATGGTGGGCAGGCTCACATAAAATCATTTTTCTTTATCTGAAATAAGCACTTAAGTGCTACATAGTAATTTATGATCAGTGAGAATAATGTTTCAAAATCTTTGATATTCATTAGCAACCAAAAAAATCAGGCCCAGTGCCTGATTTTTTATTACTCATGAATCACCCCAATCGACGACCCACCCAATAGTCCAAACTTACATACCTTCCTGCCCCTTGAAACATCAATACCAGCAGTATAATAAAATACGTGGCGGCGAATTCGATGCCGTTTTTAAGTACGGTAAAGTTGCCGGCTTTGGTTAGCCATGCATAGTTTCCGTGTTGTTTGAGTATGGATGCGGCGTGTTCTTTGCGCAGTGCAGCTTCTGTTATTAAATCGTTGCGCCATTCCCATGGCATGGTGAGTGCCGTTTCGGGTAATGCGTGCCAACCAAATTGCCAGTGTGCGGTGACCGCTGCGACGATCATGGTGAACATTAACGGAATGGAAATTAAGCGTACTGCTAAGCCCACTATTAATAACACGCCACCGCCCAGTTCGGTTAAACCTGCTAGCCATGCCATTAGCTCGGGTGCGGGTAAACCCAAGCTTTCAAACCAGTAGCTTACGTTTTCAATGTTAGTGAGCTTATTATAGCCCGCTAAAATAAATATAGGGGCTAAATACATGCGCAATAACAGCGGGGCCAAAAAATCCCCTTTTGAAATTTGGGCGAGGATGTTGTGATAAGTTGTGATGAATGTTTTCACGGTGTTTATCCCACGTTTACTTGTTTAAATGGAAAGGTTTTATTGGCCATTTGCGCTTGTAGATCATAAAAGCAACCAATGTGTATGTCGCCT
>CAJXIT010000537.1 GCA_913054055.1 uncultured Thalassolituus sp. | reverse complement strand
CCTTATGGCTTTGTGGCTGACCCATTAGGCCCTGCGGTAGAACGATGCTATGCACTATTAGATTACGCGCGCAATGAAAATAAACTGCAGGATTTTTTATTAAGTTTTGCTCGGGCGGTTAACTCCGAAGGCATTCGAGCTGAAACTGATATAGGCATGAAAGTGATAGTAGAGCGCTGCGGATTAAATTGGCCAACCGCCAGACAACAGCTGAATAATGATCAATGGAAAAGCGAAGTCGATAGCAACCTAAACGAAATGTATCAGTATGGTTGCTGGGGCGTTCCTAGCTTTTGTTATGGGGATCAAACTTTTTGGGGACAAGATAGGTTAGGCATGATTGAAAAATCCATACAAACTAGCTAATCATTAATCTGATTAACCTATAAACGATGGAATATGTTCTAAAGTCACACCATCCTAGTAAGAATTTTATGGCCGACTATTTCATGTTTTACCAAAGCCAGCAGGTGTAACACTATGCCTGCGGCCAACAAACGGGTTGTAAATTCATGCAATGATTTAAACATATTTATCCAACTGGCATTCTGTACAAGCGGGTCCAACTTGAAGACATTAAACACCACAATGTCTTGATCCATCATTAATAAACCGCTGAACAATACTACCCCAACAAGTAAATACAAAATAATATGAACCACTTTAGCTAACAACGCCTCTTTATTCGATAACACGTTATACACAGGGGCGCCTTTCAACATTCGGTGAATCACCCTCCAGCAAAAGAAAGGGATAAACAGCGCTGTTAGGGCCACATTAAAATGGGCAATCAACTCTTTAGTATGCTCACTGGTACCCGGTAACGTAATCATAAAACCAGATAAGGTGGCCCACATTATCACTAAGGCCGATGCCCAGTGAAGTAGCCTTGCTGTTAAGCTGTATTTATTTTGATGCCTCATGATTGCCATTTTTAGAACAATAAACATTATCAAAGCCACTCAACTTAAACGTGCTTCATGTCTAAATTATGACAACTACTCTAGATTTTTGGTTATCTTGAAATACTCACAATGAATACAGTAAACACTGACTAGCCTCAAGTTTAATCATACTTCCTTTGATAATATGAAAACACGCATCATATTAAAGGAGTTCATGTGATTCGATCAGCCTTATTTTCAATCGGCTTTAGGCCCTTTTTTGCATCGGGCATATTATTTTCTGCTATTGCCCTATTCATTTGGGGGGCATTTTGGCAATTAGACGCTCAAAGTATTGTCACAACAAACTTAAACCCCTTTGGTGGTTTTTTATTTTGGCACCCTCACGAGTTGATCATGGGGTTCGCACTGGCCATTATCATGGGGTTTTTATTAACGGCTACCCGAAATTGGACAGGATTAGAAACAGCACCACCATTAGGGTTATTGGTATTATGGCTGCTATGGCTAGTCGCCCGGTTCATCATGATTCTCGGAGCAGATCTTTCATTTTATATAATCTTAGCCATACAAATTTCAGTACCGCTATTAGCAGCTATGTTCATCGCCCGCCCCATTATACTTAAGCGGATGTGGCGCAATATATTTGCTCCTAGTATTTTGGTTTTATTTGCTGCCTTTGATGCCGCCATTTTGTATCAGGTACAAGAAAACGGAGCGATACCCAGCCAATTATTACAAGCCTGTATCTTTTTAATTGCGATTCTTATTACCATGATCGGTGGCCGTATCATTCCTTTGTTTACTGCAAATAAATTAGGTATCAAAAATAATAACGAATCAACACCTACATTTGTTGCATCCCTCTTACCTTTAATTGCCTTACTCATAGCCAGCTTATTACCTAAACATGAAATCATCAGCGTGACGACCTATGGCTGCGCTGCCATATTATTCATTGCACACAGTCAGCGCCTAAAAATCTGGTATCACCCAGGCATATGGCAGCACCCCATGCTTTGGTCCCTGTGGGGATTTTATGCAACACTGCCATTAGGTTTTTTAGTCATATCGATATCCCCTTTAATAGACCCTTGGACTCAAATTGAGTCGGTGGCCCTTCATGTACTCGCCATAGG
>CAJXIT010000536.1 GCA_913054055.1 uncultured Thalassolituus sp. | reverse complement strand
GTTCATGCTGGTAAATTTGTTCTAATACCGAGTGAATAGCAATGTTGTCTGGTGTATCACCATAGACAAAGTTTTCGAGTGTGCTGAGGCCGTTTTTATTTGCAAGCAAGATACATTCAGAGCGTTCACCATCTCTCCCTGCTCGCCCAATTTCTTGAGAATAGTTCTCTATCGACTTTGGTAAATCAAAATGGATAACACGGCGAATATTGGATTTATCTACCCCCATTCCAAAGGCGATTGTGGCAACAATACAATGAATTTCATCATTCATAAATTGTTGCTGGATGCTGTCTCTTGCCTCGGGCTTTAATCCCGCATGATAAGCAATCGCATTGACACCTACATTTCTTAGCTGCTGAGCTACCCCTTCAGCGGTTTGCTGTAAAGTGACATACACAATGGTAGGCAGTTGAGCTGCTTGGTTCACAACATCACATAAGGTTTCAAGCTTTACAGGTTCAGTGCAAGGCTGGATAGATAAGTCTAAGTTTGATCGGTAAAAGCCAGTCACAATGACGTTCTTTTCATCGATTGAGAACTTAGACTTCATATCTTCGATAACAGAGCTGGTAGCCGTAGCCGTTAATAACAAAACTTGAGGGATATTCAGTTGGCGTTGATAGTGAGGCAGCTTGAGATAATCAGGCCGAAAGTTATGTCCCCACTCGGAGATGCAGTGAGCTTCATCTACGACTAGCAATGAAATAGTAACTTGAGAAATGAACTGACGAAAACGTTCGTTCTTCAGACGTTCGACCGAAATCATGAGGATTTTAGTGTCGCCGCTACGAACCGATTGCATAACTTGCTGAGTCGTTTGTCTGTCTTGGCTAGATTCAATAGCCGCAGCATTGATGCCCTTACTGTGTAGGAAAGCCAATTGATCTTTCATTAACGCAAGTAGGGGGGATATCACTAAAGTTAAATGGGGTAGCTCTAGGGCTGGTAATTGATAGCAAAGAGATTTCCCTGAACCAGTAGGAAAGATAGCTGCAGTTGAGTTGCCTTCAAGTACATTATCTATGACTTGTTTTTGACCATAGCGTAGAGAATCAAATCCAAATACTTGTTTTAATGTCTGCTCTATCATTTTTATTCCTATTGATTTGCCAAAGTAAGTATTACCGTGAAGCTTGCATAGTGGAGAACATTATTTGTACGTTAAGTGTTCAATCTATCAATCTCTAAATCTATCTATGTTCCAACCATAATACTTGCACCTGATTGTACCTAATTCTATTCTGTACACCCTAAAAAAAGCCTAGTAAAAGTATGAATAAATCTGAACTTCGACAAATAATATTAAACAAGCTTGAACAGCGTTTACACGTTGCTTTATCTGCGACTCAAAGAGCGATTGACGCAGCAACTGATGAGGAAACAGTACCAGAGCATAAATACGACACTTTGGCTTTAGAGGCTTCTTATTTGGCTCATGGGCAAGCTATTCGAGTACAAGAATGTGAAGACGATATTCGTTGTTATCGTGAATTAGTGTTTCGCGATAGTGAATCTATCACGATGACAAGTTATCTCGTTGTCGTTGATGAAGAAGACAACGAAAAGCATTTTTTTATTGGTCCTAATGCAGGTGGTCTATTAATTGAATGGCAAGGGAATGATGTGTCGATATTGACGGTTAATGCTCCCCTTGGACAAGCGTTGATGGGAAAAGAAGTTGGGGATGAGGCTGAATTTAGTGTTGCAGGCACCTCGTATATTTATGAAATTTTGCGAATTCTTTAAGAAGAAGTGTAGGCGGTCATTATTATTTGGTGAAATGGTGTCTATTGCCTGTGAACTTTTTTCTGACATTTAGATCGTGAGTATAGGTAAGATTAAGATGTTGTTTAATGAGAGTGTATTATGAAAAGAATTATATTGGTCGTATCAGCTTTGCTCAGCCAGCCTATTTTAGCTGCTCAGTGTCGTGTGGATTTAAAAAATGAAATCCACATTGATGAACAACAAGTCGAAATCCACCAAACTAATGGTGACACTGCTGTATTAGATGCTGAGAACAATTTATACATTCATGGTGAA
>CAJXIT010000535.1 GCA_913054055.1 uncultured Thalassolituus sp. | reverse complement strand
AAATGGAGATCACAGACAACCCAGAAGACGCCGATGTTCTGCTATTAAACACCTGCTCTATCCGTGAAAAAGCCCAAGAAAAGGTCTTTCACCAACTGGGGCGCTGGAACAAATTAAAAGCCAAAAACCCTGACCTTGTAATAGGTGTAGGCGGCTGTGTGGCCAGCCAAGAAGGGGATGCCATTCGCAAACGCGCCCCACAAGTAGACATGGTCTTTGGGCCACAAACCTTGCATCGCTTACCTGAATTCGTGGATGCCAGTGCCAACAAGATTCCCGTGGTGGATGTGACTTTCCCTGAAATTGAGAAATTTGACCACCTACCCGCACCAAAAGTGGAAGGGGCTAGCGCCTTTTTATCCATTATGGAAGGCTGCAGTAAATACTGCACCTTCTGTGTGGTCCCTTATACCCGTGGTGAAGAAGTCAGCCGTCCTTTTGTTGATGTCATGAAAGAAGTGCATCAATTAGCGGATCAAGGTGTGCGTGAGATTAATCTTTTAGGTCAAAACGTAAACTGCTACGAAGGTGAAACTGAAGATGGCGAGATCGCCGATTTAGCCGAGCTAATCCATCATGTAGCCGACGTAGACGGCATCGACCGCATACGCTTCACCACCAGTAACCCTCTAGAATTTAGCGAAAGCTTGATTCAAGCCTTTGCTGAAGTGCCTGAATTAGTCAGCCATTTACACTTGCCAGTGCAAAGCGGCTCTAATAAGATTTTAGCAGCAATGAAACGTGGCCACGAAGTGGACATGTACATTGATAAAATTAATCGCATTAAAACCATTCGTCCAGACATCAGCATCAGCTCTGACTTTATCGTAGGCTTCCCTGGTGAAACCGATGAAGACTTCATGGACACCATGAACCTCATCGCAGAAATTGGTTTTGATACCTCGTTCAGCTTTGTTTATAGCAAACGCCCCGGCACACCCGCTTCAGATCTTGAAGACAACACACCGGAAGCGGATAAAAAAGCGCGCCTAAAAATTCTGCAAGAGCGCATTTTACAAAACGCCCAGCAAATTGGCCGCCGCATGGTCGGTAAAACCGAAACCATTTTAGTAACACAAGTTTCCAATAAAGACCCAGGTAAAATGATTGGTCGCTCAGAAAACAACCGTTCAGTGTATTTTAACTGTGATGATCACAGCTTGATTGGTAAGTTTGTGAAAATCAAAGTGGAAGAGTCATTTAACAACAGTTTGTTTGGCTCATATCTAATTGAAGAAGGTGTGTTTTAACACACCTTTTTTCATCAATTAATTATTTAAAAATCTCAGGTTCTTAATGACAGCAGACACACAAAACGCTGAAAAATCTCACACAGCTCAAGCGGAGTTTTATTTAGAACCTGACAACATCAAGCGTTTGTCGAACCTTTGCGGCCACCTTGATTGCAACGTGAAACAAATCGCCAAGCACTTCTCAATACGCATCTTTAATCGAGGCAATCACTTTAAAATTGCCGGCGATGCCACCGGTGTGGATCACAGCACCAAAATCATTCAAAAGCTATACCGTGAAACCCACAATAAAACCGATATCCGCAGCGACTTAATCCACTTAATGCTGCAAGAAGCGGATTTAGAAATCGCCCAATTAAAAGAATCAGCAAAAGAAAGTGGCCACAAGCCAGTTGTATTACGCACCCCTAAGTTGATTATTAAACCCAGAGGGCCAAATCAGCAAAAATACGTGCGAACCATAAACAGCCATGACATTAACTTTGGTATCGGGCCCGCAGGTACCGGCAAAACATATTTAGCGGTTGCCTGTGCAGTAGAAGCATTAATGCGCGACGATGTGCAAAAAATATTATTGGTCAGACCCGCTGTAGAGGCCGGCGAAAAGCTGGGCTTTTTACCTGGGGATTTATCACAAAAAATCGATCCGTATTTACGCCCGTTATATGATGCACTGCACGACATGCTGGGTTACGAGCAAGTGATAAAATTGCAAGAGCGCAACGTCATTGAAATTGCGCCGCTGGCTTACATGCGTGGCCGTACTTTAAGTAACGCCTATGTGATTTTGGAT
>CAJXIT010000534.1 GCA_913054055.1 uncultured Thalassolituus sp. | reverse complement strand
CTCGTCCATCTGTGAGAACAATGATAAAAAGTCACCTATCTTGTTTCATGCAAATGACATTGCATTTTTAGAAAGTAATTGCGAAACCATTGATGCAATCAAAAAAGCAAACATTGCGGTGGGTTTTATCCTTCCGGCTAACGCATTAAATCTAAAACACTACATATATAATCGCTGGCACTTGCCAGCGTTAAGCCATCCTTTTTCCCCTAGCCAAAGTCGAGCCTACTTATTAGATTTATACGGTATCGAAAAATCAGAAGATGACATCCCAGAATCCCAGCGTGAGCATGCTAAATTTAACGGGCATGTTTTATTAGTAGAAGACAACATGATCAATCAATTGGTGGCAGGAGACATGTTAGAAGGATTGGGCTTAACTTATGACCTGGCCGAAGATGGTAAAAAAGCCGTGGATAAAATCACCAACCAAAATACCTACGACATGGTATTCATGGATGTGCAAATGCCCATTATGGATGGCTACACCGCCACTAAAAAAATTCGCGAACGGGGTTATCACGACTTAATCATATGTGGTTTATCAGCCAATGCATTATCGGAAGACTTACAACGGGCCAAAGAAGCAGGAATGAGCGATTACTTAACCAAGCCCCTTCAGCTTAATGAAATGGAAGAAAAGCTGCACAAATACCTTGAACAGAAACCTCAAGAACGCCAGTCATAAGACCCCCCGGCCCTAGTCACCTCTGAGTGATGGCCATGGCATTTTTCACAATCCCATTTTCCAAGTATCAGTGGTATGATAAGGGTACTTGTAAATTAATAGATCGGTAAGATGCATGTCAAAATCATTTGAAGCCCAAGGCGAAATTTATACCATTGGCGAGACCACGGCTTATGGCCAAAACGGCTTTACCAAGCGTGAATTTGTGATCAAGTTAGTAGGGGACGGTGAAAACCCGGATTACCCAAATTACGTAGCCTTAGAACTGATTAAGGATAAGTGCGCACTGATGGATAACTTTAATCAAGGTGACCTAGTGAACGTACACTTTAACTTAAATGGCCGTTTATGGTCGGCACCGGGTAAGCCTGAAAAATGCTTTACTAGCCTGCAAGCATGGCGCGTAGAAAGTGGCAATGGCGCGCAAGCCGGCGCACCAAGCTTCAATGAAGATCCATTCCCTGGTCAGGGTTTTGATGACGAAGTGCCGTTCTAACGGCTCACCTGTTCAGATATCAATATGACTGCACCCATGCGACAGTTAATCACCTTACTGTTTATAGGCTCAAGCTTATACGGGTGCAGTACATTCACTCACAATGCCATTCCTGGTAGCGCGCCCAACACGTTAGCGTATTCACACTTCGGTGCGAAAATGGATAACAGCCCGCAAATCAAACAACAACTGCAAAGCCAATTAGAAGAATGGAAAGGGGTGCCCCATAAATTTGGCGGCTTATCTCGGCAGGGCATTGATTGCTCTGGTTTTGTGCATTTAATTTTTGCACAAGAATTTGGCATACAAATTCCACGCACCACCGAATATCAAATGCAGCATGGTGTGGTCATCACACCTGAAGAGTTAATGCCGGGAGACCTGGTCTTTTTTATCACGGGGTATCAGCAACGGCACGTGGGCATTTACATGGGTGAAAACCAATTCATGCATACCTCTAGCTCTCGTGGGGTTATGATCTCTAAGCTTAGTAACCCCTACTGGCAAAGCGTTTACTGGCATGCGCGCCGCTTAGCCTTATAGTTAGCAACGAACTTTTTCCAGCCCAATTTACTTTTTAATGGAATCATGTTTAGTACTAGGGAGCTGTATGGAACAATGGAATGAATATTGGAAACGAGGGTTTATTACTTCTTTTGGAAGTAATTTTGATTATAATTATGAAGGTGCTTTATTCGAATTTTGGGAGTCGACTTTTAAGGAAATGCCTAGGTCGATTAATATCTTGGATATCGGAACAGGCAATGCTTCAATTCCGCTTATTGGACGTAAAGTATCGCAATCATTTCAATTGCAACATCAATTTACAGGTACTGACCTTGCTAACATAGATACGCAGTTTAT
>CAJXIT010000533.1 GCA_913054055.1 uncultured Thalassolituus sp. | reverse complement strand
CCTTCTTGTGTGCCACGATTAATAAAGTAATCAACAAAACTAACATTAAATGGGTTGGTTACATCATAAATCATGATCCCTGCCATTCTTTCTAAGCCAATAAACGCGTAAGTTCGGTCATTAATGACTCCAATCGTTAATGCTTCTGGCTCTGCACCTTTGGCATCTGAACGAGTATCACCTTCATTTTCGTCTTCATCATTATTGAACGCTTGACCATGAATCGCTGCTGTAATGCGACCTACATCATCACCTGAGTCAAACACGATATTAGCATTGGCATCCCAAATCGAAAATGAGCGAGCGCCGTAAGTATAAAGTTGGTCATAATCGCCGTCGCCATCGGTATCACCTTTAATGGTAGACACTTTTAAGCGGCCAATATCATAATCATCATTATTTACATCAGCAAAAGCTGTAGGGTCTAAATTTAAGTCTTCTACTCGCGACTCATCGGTATAAGCTAAACAGCCATCATCTTCATCAAAATCAAGTCCACCTTGAGCTAAACAACTGACTTCATCTACGGCATCAAAAAAGTATTCTCTGCCATCACCTTCATTTGCGGTAATAATAAAATCTGCGCCTTTCCATGAGTAAGACACGATAGTATCGGGTTGATACATACCATATAAGTTCTCGTAACTGTTAAGGTGTAAACCGCCATCTTTATCTGAAGCGTCCAATTGGTGCTCTTGCCACGACTTAAAACCCAAACCTTTAACAGACTCTAACGTGTTGGTAGTTAAATCAATAGTTGCTAACGCGTTGTTTTCTTGTAGTGACACAAATGCCTTGGAGCTATCTTCAGAGATAGCAACATATTCTGGCTCTAAATCCATCGCAACCGTGGTTTGAATCAATTGGCCTTTAATTGTTCTACCGTTGGGATTAGCAAACATAACGCCTTGGCTCGCTAACACTGACTTATTGTCATTAAAAGTGCGAAAATCAAGGTTTATTGCGGTATTAGCAATATCTCCATCCGTAATGCTAATGATTGAAATACTGCCTTCAGGATCAACGGTGTAATCACCACTTGGCTCACCTTCATTTGCTACAACCACTTTTGTGCTATCTGGCGAGAATGCCACCATATCAGGTAGAAAGCCTACTTCAACATTTTTGATAAATGCCGGTGTTGCCCCAGTAATATTATAAAAGGCAATATGCCCCTTAACATCGGTTTCTTTCGCTGCCATAGCTACAGCTAATAGGCTTAGATCGTCACTAATTGCGATAGAGTTTGCGTCGCCCTCGGTATTATCTGTCAGCACTATTTGACCAATGGTGAGCATATTTGTGTTCGTTATAACCCCTTGTGCATCAGGTACTAACTCATCTTTATTGGCATTGTCTTTTTTCTTGTGGGGTTAATACAAGGTGCATTGATACCCTTGGTAAAAAATTCCCGGATGGCGCTTTCGGGTCATTTGACAGCTGTTCAGTGCGGAATGGCCCTAGCGATCTTTGGTGTTATTTGGTCGCTGGTTGAGCTGCCTTTGTTTTTAGGTCTTTTTGTGGATTATTTTGTGGCTTATGGTTCTGCACTAGGGTTTATACTTATTTGGCTAGGAATAACTATTGCCTCTGTAACCGGGGCAAGTAAAGCGCTGCCAATCGCTGGCGCTGGCTTTTCAGCAGGCATCACTACTGAATTTACGGTTAAGGTTATGGTACGATCTGGGTCATTACTATCACTAATCGCTTGTACTTTGTTGGCTTTTGGGTTGCTGGCAATACTTGGGTAGTTTTGATAGATGCATAACAAAGCTATTCAGCCAACTTTTTTACGTCTCGCGCTTTTGGGGTTGGGATAAGCCCCAAACTTTCCTTAAAAGTGCTCTGAACGTTGGCTGATTGCGTCGTTATGTTTCAGTGTTAATTCTACTTTCTAGGCTTTTTCTAATTAGGCTAATTTCTTCGGCTGCCTTTGCTAATTCTAGTTTACACCTTTGATGCTCTTCTAAAACTTTTTCATTTATCTTTACCATTTCTTTTACTGGTTTTAGGCACCTAGCTAACCATAAGCCTATATTTATTACGGCTAATGCTAATATCC
>CAJXIT010000532.1 GCA_913054055.1 uncultured Thalassolituus sp. | reverse complement strand
TAAATAACAGGCATACTGTGATCCATATATTTTAAGTTTAGGGGGATAAAGGATGCCAGTGAGTCAGTTGTTAGGTTGGGGGATTCATGTATTGGATACGGGCTTTCAGCGTACAGATATGGCCGCCTGTTATGTTTTAAGGCAGGGCCAAGACATTTGTATCATTGAAACGGGGACTAAGGATACAGTCCCGCTAATTTTGGATTTTTTAGCCAATGAGAATATTGCTTTAGAACAAGTGAAATATGTGGCGGTGACCCATGTGCACTTGGATCATGCCGGGGGAGCAGGTTTATTAATGCAGGCTTTACCCAAGGCTAAACTATTGGTTCACCCTTTGGGGGCTAGACACATGATGGACCCTGCTAAATTACAAGCAGGAGCAACGGCTGTTTACGGTAAGGCGGAGTTTGAAAAAACTTATGGGGATTTACTCCCCATTGCTGAAGAGCGCATCCTTGTTGCAGGTGACGAGTTTAATATTCAATTAGAAGACCGAACTTTAACATTTATTGATACACCAGGGCATGCTCGTCATCATTTTTGTATTTACGATGATCTTAGCAAGGGATTTTTTACTGGCGATACCTTTGGGTTAGCTTATCAAGAATTAACCACTGAAAATGGCCCTTTTATTTTTCCAACCACTACTCCGGTTCAGTTTGATCCCGATGCTTTAAAAGCATCGATCCAGCGCATGATAGCGTTTGCACCGGAGAGAATGTTCTTAACGCATTTTGGTATGGTTGAAGCGCCTAAAAAATTAGCTGAGCGTTTAATGCAACAAATTGATGTTTTGGTGAATATTGCTGAAAAGCATCGTGACGATACTAGCCGGGTGAGTGCCATTAACTCAGAGCTAATGGCATATTTGTTAGCTGAACTGGATACTCATGGTTGCCAATTAAGTGTCACCGAACAAAGAGGTGTTCTAGCTTCTGATGTGTTGCTAAATGCTCAGGGATTAGATGTTTGGTTATCCAGAACCACTTAATCATATTTGAGAAAAGTGGTGGAGGGTAAAATGGCATATGAATACCATTTTATTTCTTAACCACATTTTCTAAATGTTCGTGAAGAAACTTACCTCGGTCTTCTGGGGATAAATCGTTCATTTGGTCCATCAAGACATTGATTGAATCCGATTTCTCCATGAAAAAATCAATGAATGCTCTGACTTTTTTCGCTTGATGTCTGCCGCTAGGAAAGACCAGATACAAAGGCTCTTGAATGACCTCCCATTCGGGTAGTAGCACTTCGAGTTCCCCGTTATAGATATGCTCAAAGGTAAACAGTGTAACGGCCAAAGATACACCTTGGCTGGCTAAAATATGATGTAATGCCACTTGATGGTGATTGACCATTACGGCTTCACCGTGATCAACCTCAACCACTTCACCGGTGTTTTTATTTTTGAAAATACTGGCATGGGTATAACCGTTGCGTGTGCCCGTCACAATCCAAGGCAGTTCATTTAATTGATTTGGGTGAGTTATGGGATTGTGTTGCTGAATAAAGCCTGGCGTTGCCAATAATACGGGGTCAGAATCATCAAATTTACGAGCAATTAAGCTGGAGTCTTCTAAGTGACCAAATGCAAAAGCAAGGTCAAACCCGTCTCTTACAAGGTTTAATTCGTTATCGCTGAAGTTGAGTTCAATATCGATTTTAGGATATTGAGACTTAAATTCTGCCATCCACTTGCCCATGATATCTAAAGCAAAACCCACTGGTGCTGCAATGCGCAGTAAGCCGCTTGGTTCAGATTGATGGTCGCTTATACGGCTATGAATATCGGTGATTTCTTCAAATAACGGTTTGTACTCAGTGTAGTATTGCAGTCCTACGTCCGTAGCATGCACCTCACGGGTTGTACGCTCTAGCAATCTAACAGACAGCTTATCTTCAAGATCTGTGATCATGCGGCTAACGCGGGATTTAGGAATACCCAGCGCTTTGGCGGCACCAGTAAAACTGCCTTCTTGCACCACACGAATAAATACA
This sequence comes from uncultured Thalassolituus sp., assembly GCA_913054055.1. Lineage (GTDB taxonomy): Bacteria > Pseudomonadota > Gammaproteobacteria > Pseudomonadales > Oceanobacteraceae > Bermanella. The sequence continues at coordinate 83 of CAJXIT010000532.1, read as the reverse complement.
GACATTTGATTGAGATCGAGCATGGGGAATCTTTAATAATTTAACTGTTTTAATGATGGCGTAAAAAAGCTAAAAAGGCCAGA
>CAJXIT010000531.1 GCA_913054055.1 uncultured Thalassolituus sp. | reverse complement strand
GCAGAGGCTGCGCTCTACGAGCACACCCTGCTAGCGATTCACTCATATCTAACAGCGAAACCATTGACTTAGAAAAGCCTATTAATCGGCTTTACCCTTATAAAAATGCTTCATTTGCTGCAAAGCGTTGAACGCATCTTTTGATTTCAGCTTTACACTGCCATCCAGTTTATCCATGTTATTTCTGCTTTCTAGCAAACCTATTGGATTCTGAATGAAACTGCCCTGCTCCGTTACAAATGCATAATTGTAATAGCTGGCCATTACCTGCACAGGGTTTGATTCACCTGAAAATAAATTCAAACCATTACTGTAATCAGAAATTGGGTTTTCACAGGCAAACGCTTCATCCAATAATGTGGCCGCCAAATCGATACTGGCGGTTTTATTTTCAAACACCTGTGGTTGTTTATTAGGCCAGTGAATCACCAACGGCACGTGGGACTGAAAGCGCGTGTAGTTACTACCATGCCCAAAGCGACTTGGTGCAGTATCTGCAAATTCTTCCGCATGATCCGAAGTAACAATGAAAATAGTGTTATCCCACTTCCCACTGGCTTTTAAGTCTTTAATCAAATCACCAATTAAACCATCAATGAAGTTAAGGCTGTTTTTGTAGCGATTAATAAACGGTTCTGGATTTTTACCTTGCTTGTAATCCACCAAGCTTGGTTTTTCAGTAGGCGTGAACTTTTCATGCTCGTCAGGATAGTAATACAGGTAATGGGTGGAGTTAAAAAACATAAAGCCAAAAACAGGATCGTCACTTTCGTTTAACTTAGCGATCATTCTATTGGCAACATCGTAATCTTTTTCTATGGTATCGGCACCCTCTCCGTGCTCAACAAATTCTTTAACAGGAGCAAAGCTGGTATCCGTTAATTTAATTCGCGTGATATCGCCACTTGGGTAAATACCAAAGTTATAGCCGTAATCTTTTAATAGATTAAGCAGTGCAGGTCCGCCCGCTCCGTTATTGGCAACCACATTATCCATATACGTAGGCACAATGCCGTACATCAAAGAAAAGATGCCACGCGTGGTAACGGTCCCACTGGAGTGGTGTTCTTTAAACCAGCCAGATTCTTGTGCTAAAGCATAGGTATTAGGCGCAATATCTTCAGTAAGGGAATCCCCCCTCCAGCTTTCTAACACCACCATAACGATATTGGGTTTGTTTTCGTCTGAACACATAAGTGGAGACTTGGGGTAGTCGATGGAAGTATATTCTATGGCTTTTTCTGTTTCACCACCAGCTAGGGTAGCCAATGCATCGTTCTTTTTAATGGATCGACTATGCATTGGAAAATAGAAAGGCACATGACCACTTATGGATGTAATGGGCATGTAGTTTTGAGCATAAGCCCAAGAATGGGTGGCATTTACAAATAAAACATTGATAAATATCAAAGCAAAAGCAACACCACCAGCAAACCTGAACCTCTCTCTAACCAGCAGTTTCTTCTCAATCAACCACAGAATAAAAAGTTCATATATAACCACCAACACCGCGACAAAGCTGAACAAAAAATACGTTTTGATGGAAATATCAAAAAACTCTCCGCCTTCGTCTTCAAAAAAGGCTGAGATAAAAAACCAGTTAATATGAAAATTAAAAATCCCGTAAATATAGCTATCAATAAAAACAATCACTGCCAAGGTGCCGCCTATGGTTGTAAGTAGCGACATAGTGGCAGCCCTAAGCTTGGTAATCAAAATAAGCGGAATACAAAGAATAAAGGCAAGAACCGCATATAACCCCCACACAGCTGGTAGCAGTCCCGTCTGGTAGGCCGAATCTAACGCCGCCGTACTGTTGGGAAAGTAATCAATAAAGGTCAGTGAGATACCCGTTACCAAAAGCACATTAAACAAGAGCACCCAGGTAACTGAGCGCATTGAAGTAAAAACTCGGCTTAAATATTCAGACACAGATATAACTCGAAATAATAAGGATTCAAAAACCCAGCATTCTAGCCATGATAACTGCCTGGGTATAGGGGTAAAATCATCATAACTGTGTTCCTTTTTTACAAGTAATGCCTGATAAACCCTATGTTTTACTATATAATTCGCGCCAAATTTATCCTGCAT
>CAJXIT010000530.1 GCA_913054055.1 uncultured Thalassolituus sp. | reverse complement strand
AAAACGATTAACCAAAGCATTTAAATAACCATAAAATTCATACTGATAGGATGAGTATACGTGAGAATTTTCACCAGTGTTATGGCCCTTATAATTTTTTATGGCCTTTCAATTGTAGCCAATGCCGATATTCAAGCGGTTGGCTTAATGCAAAACATGGCCATTCTTGAAGTGAATGGCGAAAGAGTGGTGATTCGTAAAGGGCAAACCAAAAATGGCGTCACCTTAATCAGTTCTGATAGTAAGCAAGCCACCATTAACTTTGGAGGCAAGCAAAGTACCTTACAGTTAGGTTTGAGTGTGGTAAGCAGCTATGCCGAACCCGTTAAAGAAGAAGTCAGATTGTACCGAGCAGAAAACGGTCACTACTTTACTCGCATAAAAATCAACGGAAAAGAAATCAATACGCTAGTGGATACAGGCGCCACCACAGTGGCCATAAGCTCTGATGTGGCAAAAAGCTTAGGCATCAATTACGCAGCGGGCATAAAAGGAAAAAGCTCAACTGCTGGAGGCATCGTTACCAGTTATCAGTTGCGAGTGAATCAGGTGCAATTAGGTGGGATTAAAAAATACGGGGTGCCGATCAGTGTCATTGAAGGCAGCTTTCCTTCTATCCCTTTATTAGGCATGAGCTTTCTAAATCAGCTATCTATGAAAGAAGAAAGTGGCGTTTTAACGTTAACAAACAAATAGCATGACAAGCTTAACCCTGTAATGCTTGTATTAAAGCAGAAGTGCTTTGAGAGATCTTTTTAATTGCGCCACCGGTTTCTTTTATCAGTTCTTCACCTTTTAATGATTCAGACATAGCAGACTCTATGGTAGACATGGCGCTGCTAGCCATTTGATGATTGCGTTTTACCACTTCATCAATTTCAGATGTAGAGTTGCTGGTACGCGCAGCCAGCTGACGAACTTCGTCAGCCACTACCGCAAACCCTCTTCCTTGTTCACCCGCCCTAGCCGCTTCAATGGCCGCATTAAGTGCTAATAAATTAGTTTGATCAGCAATGGCGCTAATTGTATTTACAATATTGGTGATGCGTTCCGACTGCTCGTTAAGCGAGCGAATGCTTTCAGAAGATGTGGTTAGCCCTTTCACCACATCCGTCATGACATCAATGGCTTGATCACCTACTTCTAAACCAGACTTGGCTGCGGTTTCTGTTTCTTGTGACGCTTGCAATGCTAAGCGGTCAGTTTCTTGTGCTTTAAGCTCGGTATCTGAAATATCGGTGGCAAATTTAATCACCTTATATTGCTTCCCTGTGGCATCAAATATGGGGTTGTAACTGGCTTCTAACCAAACGTCTCTGCCATCATTTGCCTTGCGGTGAAACTTTCCTGATATAAATTCACCGTTACGCAATCTAGCCCAAAACTGCTTATATTCATTACTGTTGGTGATGTCTTCTGGGCAAAACTGACTATGGTGCGTGCCGAGGATTTGATTTAATTCAAAACCCATGGTGTGTAAAAAGTTGTCGTTTGCAGTCAGAACATTGCCCTCTAGATCAAACTCAATAATGGCTTGAGAGCGAGATAATGCGTCTTTTTGGCTTTTTAATTCATGGGTGCTGTTTACTAAATCGGTAATGTCAGAAGCAATTTTGACCACTTTAATGACCTGATTATTCTCGTCAAATACTGGGCAATAACTTGCTTCTAACCAAACTTCTTTGCCTGATTGGGTTACTCGTAAAATTTGATCTTTGAAAGCGATGCCATTAGATAGCTTATCCCAGAAGTGTTTATACGCTTCTGAATCCTGAGTTTTTTTGTTACAAAAAATTCTATGATGTTTACCTTGAATAGCTGGTAGCGTGTATTCCATTGCCGCTAAAAAATTTTCATTGGCATCTAGAATGGTGCCGTCAGGGCTAAACTGAATGAGGGCCATTTGATTAGAAATCGCATTTAGAATGAAATCAGAACCACGGTTTACAGGAGTCGTATTGGTATTTTTGGAAGACACTTCTTTTTTTGAAAAAAGACCCAGCATGAGCAGTCCTACATAGATATATTTGGCTTGTTTTTTATTTAAGCACAATATGTAGGGTTTTCTAGTGGGGGCTCAGAAGGTCTGATGGT
>CAJXIT010000529.1 GCA_913054055.1 uncultured Thalassolituus sp. | reverse complement strand
TTATGCCTCCTCCATTTCTTTATGCCCATAGCGTAACCGCTGCCATAACGATTGCTGCCGCTATTCCACAGTGGCCAGAGGGTTCTCTAGGGTATGAGAAATTTTATATTAAAGTCATAACATTAGGCTTGGAAATTGCCAAGGGTGAAAAAATTATCCGCAAGGAATTAAATCAGGAGAAAAACTAATGGGTCAACCCGCAGCTCGTATAACTGGCATGCATGTATGCCCAATGCAAAGCCCTGCAGTACCCCCCATTCCTCACGTTGGTGGACCAATAATAGGACCAGGCCAAGCAACCGTTCTTATTGGCGGATTGCCTGCTGCTGTAGTTGGAGATAGTGTAACCTGTGTGGGCACCCCTGATAGTTTAATCATGGGGAGTACAACAGTGCTCATTGGAGGAAAGCCTGCAATAAGAATGGGCGATACTACTGCCCATGGTGGTTCTATTGTTGCTGGATTACCAACAGTATTGATTGGCTAGTTAGCCACTTACAATATCTATTTTCTGATACTTACGGATAAAGTATCTTAGGGCCGACAAACATACTCTGCTCTGTTGGAGTAAGTAGCTCTGGTAAGCCATTCGATTTAATTGCGCTGCTCATGTAGGTTAAATATACGTCTAATACTGGCACATTGGCTGCACCTGGTAATGCCGGCTTTTTGACAATACGATCTACCGTTAATTTAGATCCCGGTGCTAATAAAAACTCTGCTTGAGCGGCGACAGTTGAAGGGACCGATTGAAACTTTAATAAATTTTCCATGTTCGTATTGCCCTTTTTCATTCGCTTTTCGCGCCTTTTCTTCCCCCACAAGCTTTTGCTTTTCTGCCTCACATCATCTACATGTTTCTTTTTGAATGATGTCACTCCTGTCACATCAGAATCATTCTCCATGCCAAGGCGCATAACAACAATCTTATCAAGAGCAGCTCTTTGGTTAGTACTGTTATAACCACTGAATGCACTAATATTAACACCGCGCGCATTTGTAATGATGAAGTTTAATACCCCTTCCGTACTCTTATATACTGGAAAACAAGCCCCTTCGATAAAGCCTTTATGAAAACTACAAGACAAGTACCGACTACTTTTTATAATGCCAACAGGCCCACTAGGGTTCACACCATTAACCATATCAGCGGCATAACGCCACCAAGCAGAATTTTGCGGATTAGGTACCGTCAGCTGTCTATAAACAGGTACATCAGTACGGGTATTAGAGTTTTGGCTCCATTTTTTATAAGCAGCCCAAACGTCTTGCCCTACATTATCTAGCTGCCCGCCACCGGTATATGTACTCATTCCACTGTTGATAGTTGATGAGTTAAAGGTGTAAAAGCTTAAACTTGTCAACATTTTAATTTGATCATTTAATGCGTCAATTTCACCGGGAAGCAGTCGAGATTCTAATTCATCAGGGATAGTCCATGCATTTCTTGGTGATATTTTATATTTAAATTGATTAATATAGGTTTTCAATAATTTTTTCCACGCCAAGCCACCGTATTCTTGACAGAAATTAATATATGATTTTCGCGTTAGAGCCATTGTCATGCGCTCTAGTGATTCAAAACACTCGCGTTCAGCTGCCTCATTAATTTTGAGGTACCTGAGGCGCTTATCTAAATTACCAATCCCTAAAGCTTCTAATTGTGCATAACGTTTTTCATCGTACGGACCTATTTCCATGGTACCTTCCTTAATTTTTTATGTATGACATCTAAAAGTAATGTTTAACAACGTTAATACGCTGTTATTTAGTTTTAATTAATGTATAAGTATTAACGGTTGAGATAAATCTATTCGTTTAAAGAAATTCGGATTAAATGGATTTTGATCACTCGTCACAGAAAAGAGCAATTTCATCTGGGTTTCTTGCTCATTAACGATTATTAAACTTCCCTCTTCACCTATCGTAGTATCATCAACATAATGGCCGTATATCAACCTAAGCCAAGCCCATTGTCCCGAGTAACTAATAGTGCTTTGCATTTGTTCAACATTAGTAAAAGTTGCTAACAAAGCAGTTTGCTCTGTACTATTTGGCCATGAAAACTCTTCCGATAACTTAGGTCCGTGCTGATAACTAAATAAGGTT
>CAJXIT010000528.1 GCA_913054055.1 uncultured Thalassolituus sp. | reverse complement strand
CGATAATAATTTGGACGCTGCTTTAGCCAATACATTAAAATCTCGTATCACTATTAATACGGGGGAGTTTTCTGGACTATCCATATTGGTTGAAGGTGATAATGTTTTACACGTTACTGAAGACTTCAATTCAACTGAAAACGGGGAAACACAGTACAACAAAGTTGTGGATCCTGAAACCACACAATTAAATCAAGCCTACCTACAATACAAAGGATTTGATTCGATCGTAAAAGTGGGGAATCAGCGTGTCAATCTAGATAACCAGCGTCATGTTGGTGGGGTTGCCTTCCGTCAAGATGAAGCCACATTTGATGCCATCTCAGTCCAAAACCAATCCATTGATAATACAACAGTTGTATTGGCCATCGCTAACAACCGAAATAAAATTGATAACACCAATACCGAAGAAGACATTGTTATTGCCAATGTTAAATATCAAGTTAACCCAGAGCTAGCAACTACAGGCTTCTTCTATCAACTTGATGATGGCACAGCGACAGGGCAAACCTTAGGTGTACGCGCAGTTGGTAAAGCAGCAGGGATTGGATATGAAGCAGAACTGGCTCGTCAAACCAATGATATTACCGATCACGCACCACTATATTTACACTTAAGTGCAAGCAAAAAACTTGGTGGCCTTAATGCCAAACTAGGTTTTGAGTCATTAGGCAGCGATGATGATGCCGGGGCTAATGCTGCGTTTGCTGTACCTCTGGGAACTAACCATAAGTTTCTTGGTTGGTCTGATGTGTATTTAACTGGTGCAGGTGGCAACGGTATTCAAGATCTTTACGTTTCGGCAACGGCCAAAGTAGAAGGTATAAAACTCGTTGGCCAATTCCATAAGTTTGATGCAGCGCAAGGCAGTGCAGACCTAGGAACTGAAGTTGGTTTCTTAGCCGCAAAGAAAATAAAAAATTATGGTATTAGCTTTAAATTAGCACATTTCATGTCAACAGATGATTCAAAAGGCTTGAATAAAAATGACACTACAAAAGTTTGGTTAACGGGTTCAGCTAAGTTTTAATTTCCCTCTGAACTTAGCATGTAGTATACACAGGCTTATCTCCCATGAGACTGTGTAATAACCCCACCCTCGCCCAGCCATGTGCTGGGCTTTTTTATGTTATATCTCATAACAATTTGGAATTCACTATACTATGGACACCCGCCTTCGCGGATATGACGGCATAATGGATCAACACATCGCTTCAATTTTTTATTCGTCAAACTAGAAGCGAGGGACGTGCTGTCTGGTATCTATTCGCCAGCCAAGAAACTACCCCCTATTGAGTAGCTTGATTACCCCATGGCACTTATTCATTTTCCAGCCCATTTTCCATACACTAATGTACAAATTAATACACCGAGTCTTACTGTCTAAGTGAGTGTTTATCACCATATGACAATAAGACCGATGGGTAAAAGTGGAAACGCGATTGCCTCCCGACATTGGAAAGGTGTTCAATGACAAGTTTACAAAACAGCTTAACTGCCTCCCCTGAAAATTTGATTCCTCTAAATAATTTAGATGAGATGTTCAAGCCTTTGGCGGATCTTCATGACCGTGAATTTTCATATTTACGCCTATCTGTCACCGAAGTGTGTAATTACAGTTGCAACTATTGCTTGCCTGACGGTTACCAATGCGAATCTAAAACTCAGCCGTTATCGGTTGAAGAAATTAAACACCTAATTTCAGTTCTGGCACAAAAAGGCATTAAAAAAGTACGTATAACAGGTGGAGAACCCAGCTTGCGTAGAGACCTTAGCGACATTATTCGTGTAATTAAAAACACCCCAGGTATTGAGCAAGTGGCGTTAACCACCAATGGCTACAAATTAGAAGAACGCATTACGAGCTGGGTTAAAGCTGGACTGGATTCCATTAACATCAGTGTAGACAGCCTTGATCCTGAAATGTTTAAACTCATTACTGGCCACAACCGTTTGGAAAAAATATTAGCCGGATTAAAAAAAGCCCAATCACTGAATATGAAATCCATTAAGGTGAACGCGGTTTTATTAAAAGAATATAATTTAAATCAATTTGATCAGTTTATTAATTGGATTAAACACACCTCTATTTCTCTGCGCTTTATTGAGTTAATG
>CAJXIT010000527.1 GCA_913054055.1 uncultured Thalassolituus sp. | reverse complement strand
TTGGGCCATTACGGGAAATTTCGTGTAAACCGTGTTTCATAAAAGGATCTGTCTTTGGGCTTTAATCATTATTATTTTTGGGCTTTTCAAACCAGTTAGCGAATATAACGTCAGAAGTCGCCAATTGCTTAATACTGTTTTGTTATTAGGGAAGACGTAGCCTCCCTGAAAGGAAGGCTATTTGGAAGAGCTGAAGCCCAATTAAATGCTTTTAATTAACGCTTACGGATCAGTCGCAGTGATAAAAACAACAATAACAAGGTCAATAAAACCGGCATGATTGCTATGTTTAATACCTTTAACCAAGACCCTAAATTTTCAATGTCCTTATTTAAAGCATGCTGTACATCACGTAAGGCCTTACGAATATGCAACTTCTCTTGCTGAAAACTGGCCAATGCCGCTTCTTGCTCCGGACTTAAGGCCATGCTGTCTTTATCTCGCTGTTGTTCCAGTTCAGCAAGTTGCTGTTCAGTCTCTTCTAATTGCTGCTGTAGCATACGCTCGTTATCTAAATAGGCTTTTTCAGCTTGCTGCTGAATGTCTTGCACCACTTCAAACGGGCGAGCAAAACGGCCACGGCTGCGAATATTGATCAGGTCTGAACTGCCTAAATATTGCTCAGTTAAGTTATGAACAAAGGCTCCGTTATCGGCCCAAGGCTGTACAATGCGCTGACCAAAGAAGTTTTGTACTTGCACCCATAAACGGTCAGACAACACATCAGTATCGGCTACAATCATCACGTTTAAATGCTCCGTTTGAGCTGTGTGTGCTTTGTCTGTGTCAGCCCCTTCTGGTTTGGCTTCAAAGGCACTGCTGGCTTGACCACTTAAACGGGCGGCAAGCACATAGCTGTCTCCGCTTGGGGCAAAATCAAGCATCAACTCAGATGGGTCTTGCATTAGGTTGTAACGGTTTAAATCCACGGTTTGTGCGTAATCACTGCTCCACACTAAAGGATCAAATTGAATCCCTTCTTTTTCACTATTCATTAATCGGCCTGCACTGGCAAAGTTAATGGTTTCTAACTCTGCTGTGGCCACTTCATTTGGATTCAAACCATTAAGTTGTACACCTAACAAACCTAAGTGCCTAACAGGAGGACGCCCTTCTCCAACAGAAACCGTTAAACCATATGCACTGTCAGCTAACACTTCACCGGTATCGTAATTAACACCCCATTGTGCAAAAAGTTTTGATAATGGATTTAAACCAGCCGTATCGTCTTCTGACATATCGGGATTAGATTGCTGCTTGGTTTCCGCTTTTGGATCCATAAAAACAATCAGCTTACCGCCCTTCATCACATACTGGTCTAACAGATATAAACTGCTATCGGGTAACGCAGATGGCTGAACTAAAATTAACAACTCTAATTCTTCATCAATTTCATCCAGTTTTTCATCAACCCAGCGAACATCATAAAGCTGATCCAGCTGCTCAAAGATGGTCCAAGGTGGCGTCGCGCCACCACGCTGCATATCAAAGCCACCGCGCATGTCTAACTCGGATAACAAACCTATTACCGGAACGGTTTTTTGGCTTAATCGGTAAATCATTTCGGTGACTTCGTATTCTAAAAAGGATTCTTTATCTGGCTGCAAAAATGCAATGACTGATTCTTTACCAGACTCATTACGGGCGCGAATGCCAAAATAAATATCATCTCCAGTGGCAATGGGTACCGCTTGCAAACCGGCTTCGGCAGCAAGGTCTTCTGATTCAGAAAACGGCTCAGGGTCCACAATGTTAAGTTTTAATTTGCCATCCGCCAGCAATACGTACTCTTCTAATAGTTCTTCTACGCGCTTGGCATAACTGCGCAATGCGGTTAGGTCTTTACTGGCTTTATCGCTAAAGAAGTAAGTGATGCTCACCTCTTGCTCAAGGTTAGTCAGAATGTTTTCTGTACCTTGTGATAGGCTGTAGATATTTTGCTCAGTTAAATCAATGCGCGCCCCTTTAAATATTACTTGGCTAATGAATAGCAAAATAATAAACGCCACGGGGGCGGCGATGAATTTAGCAATGCTGTGATTAAAAATAGATTGTTTCATATTTCCTCCCCTTTTTTATTTGGCTTAGATCGGAAGAGCGTCGTGTAGGGAAAGA
>CAJXIT010000526.1 GCA_913054055.1 uncultured Thalassolituus sp. | reverse complement strand
ACTACTGGCAATAATAAAAACCGGTGAAGCCGCAATGAGCATTATGATTCCTGCTACTATCCACGTACTTTTTACCCACTCTAAACGTTTTTTATAGGCGGGGGTTTTGGTCCATTGAAATTCATCTGTGTTCTGTGAAACCCCAAGCCAGGATATGAACTTCTCTAATATATCCATGTTTCCCCCAAAGTATGCCATTGATAGATTAATAATCGGCTGATCTAACTTAAGCGTAAGTGCTTTTAACGGTTTTTGAAGAGAAACAAGCAAAGGTTCTTTGTGTCGAAATCATTAGAATAGAAAAGCATAATTCACGCCCTGTGATTGGGCGTGAAATCGATGAATACTGATTGAAGTGGACTTGCTAACTAGGACTGCACAGGTTTAGAGCGTATATCATAAATCCCTACCAGTTGTCGGCTGAGAGCAATAAGCTGTCCATTAGGGTGGTAGATCTTTGCTTCAGTATGGGCGTAACCATGATGTGCCTGAGTCACATCACATTCATAATAAACCGAGCTATCTTTTTCTAGCGTTAAGCCTGATTCTGTGAATTCAACATTCCAGGTGATGCTGCTGGCAGGGGCGGGTTTTTTTAGCATGGGTAAAACGGCAGGTGGCCACGCATCAATCAAAGCAATAAGGGCTGGGTTTGAAAATTTAGTGGGCGCTTCTTTAAACTTCATCCAACCTAGCACATCCGTAGTGCTCACCCCTGAAAAAGGAAAAGCGTTGTTTAGTAGCCCAAGCTGTAAGTGCTGAATGAATTCGGGGGTAACGCCTTTAATATAAGGAAATGGGCTGGCTTTTTCCATTGTGTTTTTTGGTTGTGAATCAGCAGCTGAGACATGAATACTTGATTCGCGTGTTAAGCCAAAACAGGCGGTAATCTGTGTTTTCACTTCTTTATTTTGTAATAATTGCCCTTGAATCTGAGAAATGGATTTACCATTAGACAATACTGAGTATTCAATCTCGCAGGGGGTTTCCACTTCTAATGGGCCACAAAAGTTCACACTAAGGGATTGCAGTTGTTTTTGGCCTAAAGGCTCCTGCGTTTCAATTCTATGTAATATGAGTGCAGCGCTTAAACCGCCAAATACACTTCGCCCTTGCGCCCAGTCAGGTGCAATTGAGAAGGTCTGATTCGAGCAGGCTAAATCTAAATAGTACTGAAAATTTTGCATAAAAAATCTTATTAATGGTCAGTATGAAGCGAGCACAAAATAACTCGACCTTTGTATGTTTATATTAGCGTATTCATATTTCATGAGGCATTGGAGAATGGTGATAAGTTTGATAGGGTTTATGAGTTGTTTAAATTAGCTAATAAAAATAAATAAGGTGTTCTTATGACAATTGCATACTGGTGTGTATTCATCTCTATTCTACTTCCATTGCTTTACACGGCCATCGCTAAGTTCTCAGGTGGCGATTACAAACCTAAGCATAACCTTGCCCCTAGAGCTTTTTTAGCGGGATTAGAAGGCTATCGGCAACGGGCGAATTGGGCACAGTTAAATACCCATGAATCCATACCTGCTTTTATGGCAGCCGTGATCATTGCTCATCAAATTGGTGGGGATCAAAGCTTGATCGATATACTTGCTGTGTCCTACATTGTTTTGCGATTGATATATGGTGTGTTGTATATGATGAATGTTGGGTTATTAAGAACCGTGGCGTGGTCGCTGTCTTTGCTGTGTATTTTAGGGATGTTTTTTACCGTCTGATTTTAAAACTCACTAGTGTTTGATAAAGATGGATTTAAGCGGATGATTCATTGTAGCATCTATTATTTGAACACGAGAGGATAGATTGATAGTATTCGTGCTTCTGAGTATAAGGATGTACTAGTAGATGGACTTACTATCAATCACTGCCCGTCAAAATATAGAACGTTACATAGTTTATGTAGTTCCGTTCATTGCAACCTGTATTTTTCTAAATCAAATCTATCGTCAAAACTCACTTGATTTGAGTGTTTGGAAAGGTGGTGGGATGGGTATGTTTGCGGCATTGGATCGACCTAGAAGCACTAGATTCGTTAAAATGTATATTACTGATTCGAAGGGAGATCAATTACCTTTTTTTGGTTATGATGAATTAACTTATA
>CAJXIT010000525.1 GCA_913054055.1 uncultured Thalassolituus sp. | reverse complement strand
GATCTGAATAAGCCCTCAGATGACATTCGCCACATTATCCTGCAGCAACTATCCAATATACCAAAAGGCAAAGTGTGCACATACGGAGACCTAGCAAAACTTTCAGGGTATCCCAGTCATGCTAGGTTTGTTGGCAGCGTTCTTAAAACATTACCAAAAGACACATCCCTGCCTTGGCATCGTGTGATTAATGGGCAAGGAAAAATCAGTTTTCCAGAAAGCAGTAAAGCCTATGCCACACAAAAATCGAAACTGGAAGAAGAAGGTGTTGTTATTCTAAATGGAAAAGTCCACCTAGCAACATTTCGTTTGAAATTATAAAGGCTGTAATTTCAACTTTTTATTGGCCAAATACACCAAGTATAAAATGGGCAAACCAATACAAGACGCAATCACAAAAAATGGGACATAGCCAAGACTGTCAACAATGCTGCCTGAGTAACCTGCCAAAGCTTTAGGCACCAGCGTCATTAGTGAAGAAAAAATGGCATACTGCATGGCGGTAAACTGAAAATTAACCAAACTGGATAAAAAGGCAATAAATGCCGCGCTGGAAATGCCTGCCACTAGATTATCCATAGACACCACAGCATACAACATTGCTAGATTATGACCAGAATATACAAGCGTTATGAAAAATAGGTTTGTGACTACAACCAGTAAAGCACCTAAAAATAAAATTCTCATCACGCCGTATCGCATGGCTAATATACCGCCCAAGAAACCACCGACCAACGTCATAATTAAACCAAAAAGTTTAACTGCATCAGCTATTTCGTTCTTTGTGTAACCCATGTCTTGGTAAAAAAGATTAGATATCACCCCTAAAACAATATCACTGATTCGATACAGTCCAATTAAAGCCAGTAATAACCATGCTGTAGATCGCCCGTAGTCATCAAAGAATTGTTTTACTGGTGAGATATAACTGTGTTGGATTAAACGTTGACTGACAAATCGAGTAGAAATGATGAACTTAGCAACCGTCAAAGACACCCCTATAGCCCCCGCTAATCGCAGAATTTCAACAAATAGACCCGCTAAACTTTGACTGTGAACAATACCGGTTAAACCTGACTTCATGGTGCCGCTAACTTCTGAAGTGAGTACAAAGCAGGCGATAAAAGCACACACGGAAATAAAGAATGTGAAAACTAATCCCAAATACTCTTTGGCAGTATGGTTAAATTCTTTTTCACGTTTGATCGGCTCGGTGATTAAAAACGTCGCCAATACGCCAACTAACATAAACAATGACATGATGTGGTAGGTCATCTTCCATGATTCATAGACATATTGTTCTTTGGTGGTGCCAAAATAACTGGCTAAATACAGTGCTCCCGCACCCGCCACGATCATTCCGATGCGATAACCCGCCATGTAGCCTGAACTCATTATGGCTTGCATGTCAGCGCCAACCGCTTCAATTCGATAAGCATCAATGGAAATGTCTTGCGTCGCCGAGCTAAAACCTAACAGTACCGCCCCAAGGGCCATATAAATCAGTTGATTCTCTAAAGCAGGGTCGGTTAAAGCCATGATTGAAATGGCTGCAATAATCAGAATTTGAGAAACCAAAAGCCAAGAACGGCGCAGCCCTAACATGCGTGTTAAATAGGGAACCGGTAAGCTATCAACCAAAGGAGCCCAAACAAATTTAAACGAATACCCCAATGCCGCCCAACTAAAATAGGTAACGGCTGACTTTTGAATGCCCGCTTCTCCTAGCCACAATGACAAAGACGAGAAGATTAATAGCAGGGGCAAGCCCGCTGAAAACCCCAGTAACATCATATGGATCACGTCTTTTTGCGTTAAGGCAACTAAACTTTCTTTCCAGCTATGTTGGGTATCAATTTTTTTCAGCATTAGGGTGCATTCACCAAGGTGTGTTTAAATAATCTATTAAAAGTTAGTCTTTAAAGTTTTTAAATTGCAGTGGCAATTTAATGTCTTCACTTTCACGCCATAAAGCCATTACATCTTGCAACTCATCGCGTTTTTTACCGGTCACTCTAATGCTGTCACCTTGAATGGCTGCCTGCACCTTGCTTTTACTTTCTTTAACCATTTTTACCATGATGCGAGTTAAATCTTTATCCAGACCTTCTTTCAAA
>CAJXIT010000524.1 GCA_913054055.1 uncultured Thalassolituus sp. | reverse complement strand
CCAATCTTTTCTAATCGCTTTTCATGCAGTACTTCACTTAAGTCTCCAACGGTTTTTTCGTTAAGTGAAATAAGTAATTCGTATTCATCTAAATCATCTTCAATCCAATTATTTTTAATAAGGGACCTAAGTACTTTCTCCCATTCATCAGCATCCACTAAAGACAAAGCCATGACCATCTTTTCCCTAGAAATCCGTTTTAAACCGGATCGATTCAATCGTTTAAGCATGAGTAACGCCCAATCTAATTGCGTGGCTTTGACTCCCACTAACTTTTTACGCGCAAAAGGAATAGCACGTACAATTTCAGCCCCAAATAACACCACGCACCAAGCCACAAAAATCCAGATCAAAAATAAAGGCACCACGGCAAACGCGCCATAAACAATTTCATATGACGGCATACTTGCTAGCAAAGATAAAAACCCAAGCTTACACGCTTCAAGCAAGCCTGAAGCAATTAGCCCACCTAAAACGGCATGAATTGCACTCACCTTACAACTAGGTAAAAAGTAATACATCAAAGTGAACGCGACCGTTGAAAATAAAAACGGTAACGCACGGACAATCAAGTCATAAATATGAAAAACCGATTCAACATGCTCTAGCCACAAGCGACTACTTAATAAATAACTGCTCATTAAGAACCCAATTGCCAGTAAAACCGGACCAAACAAGATAACCAACCAGTAATACACTAACCGTTTACCCATCTTTTTACTGCTCACACGCCATATCTGATTAAACGCATTTTCAATGGTGAACATCAAACTTATAGCACTGACTAATAACAATATCAGACCCACCCATGTAAGGTTTTTAGCTTGGGCAGCAAACCCTTTTAATACCACCTCCATTTGTTGGCCACTGGCAGGGAAAAAGTGCTCGAAAATAAATTGGTGAAACTGATCTAAAAAGACTGAAAACTGGGGAAATAATGTGAGCATGCTATAACCAGCCGTCATCAATGGCACAATAGCAAATAAGGTAACAAAGGTGAGTGCAGCAGCTGACTTACGATTTTCATTGACCTCGAATCGCACCAATAAAAATACTAAAAATCGCCCAATTTCTGTCACATCAATACTCGCACTCAAAGCTAATATGAGTACAATAACGGCTTTATCTGACTTTGCAATGAGAGCCCTTTCCATGACCGTTCAAATTTGGCACAACCCACGCTGCTCTAAGTCCCGTGAGACCTTAGCCTTATTAGAAGATAAAGGCATCTCACCAGAGGTATTTCTATACCTTAACGAAGCGCCTGACACAGCAACCATCAAAGCTGTATTGACCAAGCTTGCGATCACACCAAGAGAACTACTTCGCTCTTCAGAAGCTGCATACAAAGAGCAAAACTTAAAAGACAAAACCTTATCGGATGATGCACTGATAGCAGCCATGGTAGCCGAGCCTAAGCTGATTCAGCGACCGATCGTGATCAATGGTAACACCGCTAAACTAGGTCGCCCCCCTGAACAAGTTCTAGAAATCGTTTAACTCATAAGGATTAACGTGTGAGCCAAGCATACATTCTTGTTTTGTATTACAGCCATGGCGGTTCAGTTGAAGCTATGGCTTCCCATATCGCTCGCGGAATAGAATCCATTTCCGGTATGGAAGCTCGTGTGCGCACGGTTCCAAGCGTATCCCCTGATACTCAAGCGACCAAAGAAGCAATTCCTGAATCCGGCCCTCTATACTGCACAGAGGACGACCTTCGTCATTGCAGCGGCCTTGTCATGGGCAGCCCAGTTCGATTCGGTAACATGGCCGCTTCAGTGAAATACTTTTTAGATGGCACCACTAACCTTTGGTTAACTGGCGAATTAGTGAATAAACCAGCCGCCGTGTTTACTAGTTCATCTAGTATGCATGGTGGCCAAGAAAGTACCCTGCTAAGTATGATGCTCCCGCTATTCCATCATGGCATGGTCCTAGCAGGCATTCCTTATACCTCTCCTGAGTTAAGCAATACAGAAACAGGCGGCACACCATATGGTGTCAGCCATTTTGCGGGAAAAACAAACAGCAGCACCCTTAGCCAGGATGAAATTGCCCTTTGCCAAGCTCAGGGCAAGCGCATTGCTCAATTGGCTTTAAGCCTTAATACAGACACAGAAAAATAATGAAACAACTAACTATCGCCTAC
>CAJXIT010000523.1 GCA_913054055.1 uncultured Thalassolituus sp. | reverse complement strand
CAAAAGAGCTAAAGGACGCAGCCAACAAAGCTAACCTACAAATTGAATCTGAATTGGCTAAATTTAAGCAAATTCCTAATTTACTGCGACACGATCCAAGGTTACTGACTTATTTAACATCACATACGCCACAACAAAATCTAAATGACCTACTGCTCGAATGGTCAAATCAAAGCCTTGCTGATGCTATTTATATCCACGACCAAACAGGCAAAGTCATCGCATCCAGTAATTACTTGAAGCCGCGTACCTTTCTTGGTGAAAATTTCGCTTTCCGCCCTTATTTTATTGAGGCTATCAAAGGGAACCAAGCTCAGTATGTGGCACTTGGGGCGTTATCAAATGTCCGCGGTTACTTCATTTCATCTCCGCTTGAAGTCAACGGAGAAATTGAAGGGGTAATAACAGTAAAAGTGAGCTTGGAAAATATCGAAGAAATCTTAGCGAGCGATAATTTTGAAATCATGATTCTTGATAGCAACAAAATAGTATTCTTATCAACGAACAAACATTGGTTATATCAAGCCTTTCGTCCTCTTAATGAAGCTCAGCAATTTGAAGTCAATAAAAACCGACAATACGGGCGTGACACTATTCAGATCATTAAGGAATTTAAAACACTCATTGCACCTAATGCTTCTGTCCCCCACTCACAAGTACTCAGCCATCACGCATTTAAGCTTTACCCAATCGCAGTAGAGAACCGTGATTATCAAGTTATCGCCCTTAAAGAAGCTCGGGGTGGGCAAATCAAAGTGCTACAAGCCGACTTTATCTTTTTCATAATCTACAGCTTATTAGCACTTATTGCTTGGTCTTGGCGACAGACTTACACAGCCAAAATCGCGTTAACTGATCTTAATAAGCACTTAGAACACACCGTAGATAAACGTACTCAATACTTGCAGCACTCCAATCAGCAATTGCAGAAAACCATTTTCCAATACCAAGAATCTAAATTAAAACTCAAGCAAACTGAGCAAGAATTGACTCAAACAGCCAAACTAGCCGTTCTGGGTGAGCTTTCAGCCAGTATTAACCATGAAATTAACCAACCCTTAGCAGCACTAAGGACTTACAGTGAAAATAGCTTAAAGCTGCTAGAAATGAATCATACTGATATGGTGAAAAGCAATCTCCAAAAAATGATTGAGCTTAACCTGTCGATTGGGGAAATTATTGCTCGCTTGAAAGTCTTTACTCGTAAAGTTAACCAAGAAGAACATCACGTAGCAAACTTGCATGACGCGGTTAACAATGCCACCAGCATTCTCAGTGCAGCCATGATTAAACAAGGCATCACACTAAGGCTTTCGGCGATACCCGAAAATATCATATTGAGCATTCACCCTACAGAATTAGAGCAAGTGCTGGTTAACCTGATTCACAATGCAGCTCAAGCGCTTAACCAGCACCCAAGCCCACAAATAGGCGTTGATTGGTATCTACACCATAACCAGTGTGAGTTAGTCATTTGGGACAATGGACCGGGCATTGCGTCAGAACAACTGCCAAAATTATTCGACCCCTTCTTTACGACAAAACCAGAAGGGCTAGGCCTCGGATTATCAATATCTAAACGAATTATCGAAGCTTACAGCGGCGAAATACAGGCTAAGGCAAGAGAGCCATACGGTATGCAGTTTTCTCTGTTGCTAACCGTACAAACAGTTATTAACCACACAAACAGTTTTAGCCACTCAAACAATTAATAACAGCCCAAGCAATTTTAACCACTAAAGCCGTTTGTAATAACTCAAACAATGCGCCCACCAAGGTAAAGAATGAAGCGACTCTATGACGTATTCAGAAGGACTGACTTAACATGCCAAATATCTACTTTGTAGACGACGAACCCGCTATTCGAGATTCGGTCCAACAAGCCATGCTGATTGAAGGGGTAATGATCACTTGCTTCCCTAACGCCGTTGAAGCTTTGCAGTGCATAGACACTTCGCAGGCTGGTATTGTCATCACCGACATACATATGCCAGTGATGACAGGCATTGAATTCACTCAGCAGTTACTCGAAAAGAATGCCCACTTCCAAGTTATCGTTTTAACTGGGCATGGGGACATTCAAACGGCGGTATCTGCAATGAAAGCTGGCGCGTATGACTTTCTTGAAAAGCCTTTTGCTATTGATAAGCTGAAAACGGCAAT
>CAJXIT010000522.1 GCA_913054055.1 uncultured Thalassolituus sp. | reverse complement strand
CACGGTTTTCACCATAAGCGATGACTTTTGCCAACATAGGATCGTAGAACGGCGTAATGGTTTGCCCCTCACGAATACCAGCGTCCATACGCAGGCCAATGCCATCACTGTATTTCCAACTTAATACATCACCTGTTTGTGGCATAAAGCCCAATGCAGGGTCTTCAGCATACAAACGCACTTCCATTGCATGCCCTTTAATTGTGACCTCTTCCTGTGTTTTAGGTAAAAGGCCACCCGCTGCAATTGTTAGCTGCCAGGCCACTAGATCAACATCAGTAACTAATTCAGTTACTGGGTGCTCCACTTGCAAGCGGGTGTTCATTTCAAGGAAGTAGAAGTTGCCATCATCATCGGTTAAAAACTCAACCGTGCCCGCGCCAACATAATCACAGGCTTTTGCAGCATTCACAGCTGCAACACCCATTTTTTGACGCAGTGCTTCAGATACAAATGGAGATGGCGCTTCTTCTACTACCTTTTGGTGACGACGCTGAACTGAGCAGTCGCGCTCACCTAAATAAATGCAGTTGCCGTGTCGGTCGGCAAATACTTGAATTTCAATGTGACGGGGGTTGATGACCGCCTTTTCTAAAATAATTTCATCGCTACCAAAGGCATTCAACGACTCTGACTTGGCCGTTTTAAGTTGAGCCATAAACTCATCTTCAGTCCAAACCAAACGCATACCACGACCACCACCACCAGCAGCGGCTTTAATCATAATTGGGAAGCCAATTTTTTTAGATTCTTCAAACAGAACGTCTTCTGATTGATCTGCTCCTTCGTACCCAGGGATACACGGTACGTTTGCTGCTAACATTTCAATTTTTGCTAGACGCTTGTTACCCATAAGCTCAATGGCTTTAGGGTCAGGACCAATAAACGTGATGCCATTCTCTTGGCAAGCAGCACAAAATTCTGTGTTTTCAGATAAGAAGCCGTAACCAGGATGAACCGCATCGGCTCCGGTTTGCTTACAAGCATTAATGATATTATCGATCACTAAGTAGCTTTGATTAACCTGAGCAGGGCCAATACAAACAGATTCATCGGCAAATTGTACATGGGGCGCATCGGCATCCGCTTCACTGTACACAGCCACTGTGCCATAACCCATTGCCTTGGCGGTTTTCATAACACGCAGTGCAATCTCACCACGGTTTGCCACTAAAACTTTTGTAATATTTATATCTTGCGACATGTTATTTCTCCTAATCCCAAAGGATACATTCGTCTATACCCAATGGGGCTTTCAATCTTTTTTGTGCATGCGTCGTGATTCGAAACAAGCCCTCACACAAACCTTTAAAGTCTTTTAAAGCCAACTACTCGGCCCAAGGTGCCGGTTTTTTCTGAACAAATGCCATGGTGCCAGCCACACCTTCTTGCCCTTGAACGGCCGAGCTGAATGCTTTGGCTGCGTCTTCTACCAAACTTTCTGCTTCTTGTTCGGCGGCTTTTAGTAATAATTCTTTTGTCATAGCATTGGCTTGTGGCGCACACTTTTTAACATCATCTAATGTTGCACCCACTAAGCGATCAATAGCGGCTTCGTCTTCAGCATAAAAATGGCTAATGCCTAAGCGTACCGATTCTTCACCACCAAAACGTGCACCTAACAAAGCCAAACGGCGGGCTTGCGTTAAACCAATGCGCTTAACCACAAACGGTGCAATTTGCGCAGGAGGAATCCCTAATGACGTTTCAGGCAAACCAAATTTAGCGGTTGAAGCGGCAATGGCCACATCACTCACACAAGCCAATCCAAAACCACCACCAAGTACCGCCCCTTCTAAAACCGCAATCATGACTTGTGGCAGTTTGTTCATTTGAACAATGAGTTCACCAAACTGTTTGTTTAATTCAAAATATGGATCGTTATCCGCTTTAGCCGCTGCTGCACGGGCCCCTGCCATATCTTTAATGTCACCACCGGCACAAAAATGCCCACCTTCACCACGCAATACCACAGCACGGATTGAAAGGTCGGATTCTAATGCCGTAAAGACCTGTCCCAACTCCCCTACCATTTCTAAACTCATGGCGTTGCGAGCTTTAGGACGATTAAGCGTAACGTTTAACACCCAATCGTTTTTGTCTAACTTAATACTGCTGTATTCTTGATCTAGCATAATAAAGCCTTGTTATCCACTACGCTGCGTAT
>CAJXIT010000521.1 GCA_913054055.1 uncultured Thalassolituus sp. | reverse complement strand
TAATAGCTATGCCTAAAGCGCATATTAGATGGGGTTAAGCCATGAACGTGACGGTGAAGCAAATCAAACTATTTGTAGAGGTGGCCAGAAGCTTGTCTTTTGCCAGAGCTGCAGAGACCATGCATTTGTCACAACCGGCGGTCTCTCTGGCCATTCAAAATCTTGAGCAAGCCATTGGCGGCAAACTGTTTGCACGCAGCACTCGCTCTTTAGAATTAACCCCAGAAGGGCAGGCGTTTTATCCTACGGCTGCTCGTTTATTAAATGATTGGAATGAAGCACTAGAAGACGTTAACAACTTGTTTACCATGCAGCGTGGTAAATTGAATATGGCCGTGATGCCTTCTTTTTCTACTAATGTTTTGCCTGATTTAGTTCGCCAATATCATGAACAATACCCGCAAGTAAATTTGTCCATACAAAATATTGTGATGGATGATGCCATTGAGTCCGTGCGTAAAAGTCGTAATGAGCTGGCCATCAGTTTTGCATCAGAAAACATGAACGGCTTAAATTTTACACCGTTATATGATGTGACGTTTATTGCTGTGTACAGTGATCATTTTTTATCTGCGTTAGAAGGGGTCAATTTAACACAAGATTGGTCGCCATTATTTGATTTGCCCATGGTCGCCATGGATAAAGACTCTACGGTGAGAAGGTGGCTTGATGAAACTACCTTGCAACACGAACTGCAAAGCCAAATTGTTGCAGAAGTGAATCAATTAGATTCCCTTGGTCAGCTTGTCAGTATGGGGCTAGGTGTTGGAATTGTGCCCAGTTTGTGTGCTGATCAAATGCAGCAGATGGGATTGCATATGCAAAAAATCAATGCTGATATTTTGAGACGACCGGTGGGGGTGGTCACGCATAATCAATCACCGCTTTCTTCTGCGGGGCAGGGCATGGTTGAGCTGCTTAAAAAGAGCTTGTCGTAGGGGAATACGATTATGAATAATTGGTTCAGTGTTTTATTAAAATACTCGGCCCATCAAAGCCGTTAAAATTAGATACACAGGTATGGGCATAGGCGCCCATATTATCAATCGTAATCACATCCCCGGCTTGGCTATTTTTGGGTAAATGGTATTTAGGCGTAAAACAATCCACAGAGTCACAGGTTGGTCCGGCAATGGTCCATGGAATATTTTCCCCTGTACGTTTAGATCTCAACTGATAACCAAAGTCTTCGGTTAATTCCATTAAACCATTGTAATAACCACAATCTAAAAACGCCCAAGGTTGGTGATTTTTTTGAGTCGTACTGATAATTTGGCAAGCCAAGGTGCCCGATGAAGCCACTAAAAATCGACCCGGTTCGGCACACACTTCCACATTAGTCTTTTGTTTAAATAGCTTTAATGCACTGCGTACAGGATTCATTAATTCTTTAAAAGATTGGCCGTGACTGTGAAGGGCACAAGGAAACCCTCCGCCGATGTTTAACATATTCAGTCTCATGGATCGCTTATTCATATACTGAATGATTTTTTCACAATCTTTTAATGCGGTTAACCAAGCTTGAGATTGGGTGCACTGAGACCCCACGTGAAATGTTAAAGCCGAAATTTTGATCTGATTATGATGGGCAACCCCAATGAGTTTAATGGCCTGCTTAACATCTACTCCAAACTTCTTGGTCAATGGCCAAACGCTGCCTTTGCCATTGGTGCTGATTCTCAGTTCATATTGAGCTTCTGGCGCCAGCTGGTGCAGTTTGATTAGCTCTTCGGGATTATCAAACGCAAAATATTTAACCCCATAATCCACTGCTGCAATAATACTGGCCGGGGTTTTAATGGGGTTGCTGAAAATAATTTTATGGGCAGGGATACCTAAAGATTGTAAAAGTGATAACTCACCTTGAGACGCAATTTCAAACCCTACGCCTAATGAATGCAAGTGTCGTAGAACCTCAGGCAAGGGGTTAGCTTTGACCGCATAGTGTGGCGTTACATTGGGTAAGGCGTATTTAAACAGAGCAACTTGTTTCGTTATTTTTTGAGTATCAATGGTAAGGGTTGGCCCGCTGTAGTTTGCTGTCACCACCTGATCCAGTGAGTGAGAAAGTGTATTCATGCAAACACCCTATATGGCAAAGCCAAAGCTGTATAAGTGCTTTCAGTATAAAATTTAGTCTTTATAAATTGTATGGCTATACTGAATATTAT
>CAJXIT010000520.1 GCA_913054055.1 uncultured Thalassolituus sp. | reverse complement strand
GGTTTGATGTTGGAAATTATAGTTAATTCGTCTGTAGTAAGGGTGTTATTGCCTGAGTCCTATGTCTCGAAATGCTTTTCATCTTCTTTGTCAGAAATTGCAATGTGGCCTCATGAATTTTTACGGGTTAACGCTCAATTACAATTTGACAGGTTACTTAATTACTTGGGATCCGTTTTACATCACAAGGTTACCCTTGATCAAGTATATGTAGCACCAATGTCATCTATTGATGTTTCAGGTTTTTTATCGCTAAAGTTTGGACTTTTAGGTGATGTTAATGATGTATTGGTTGCCATGAGTGGAGTGCAATACTCTGCGATTTCAAACTCTTTGATTGAGGTAGAAAGTGCCAGTATAGGGTGTGATGTAAGTGATTTTATTTTGGATGGTAAGCTGTCTGTGGGAAGTACTCGGTTAAATTATGCAGCTGTAAAGAATATTGATATTGGTGATGTGATCATCATTGATACTCATAATGTTTCAGAAAATATTATTATGTTGAATGTGTCAGGGCACTATTTCTGGATTCAAAGGGAAGATTCAAAAAAGTTTAGTATTCAAAAAAAAGTGGAAGAGGTACGTATGCAAGATTATGAAGATTCAAAATCAGGACTGGACTTGGCTGAGAATGTTGAGTTTGATCTTGACTTTATTTGTGGCCGCAAAAAGATAAAGGTATCTGACCTTCAGGCGTTAAATCAAGGGTATATTTTTGAGATAGACCGTGATGTTTCCTCGTTAGTTGTGATTGAAGCCAATGGTAAGAAGATTGGCGAGGGCAGATTGGTTGAGGTTGATAATAAAATAGGGGTTCAGGTTGTGAATGTTTTGCACAGTCGGAAGCCGGCTGAAGTGTCTTCGGATTCTTCTTTTGAGCAAGGCATTGCTTTAAGTGAGACGGATGTTTCGTGAGTAATTTACCTGATCCATTTTATTTGATACTAGCTTTATCTGGAATGGCGCTTGTACCTTTTCTAGCCGTCATGACTACGTCATTTGTTAAGTTGGCAATTGTATTTGGATTATTAAGAAATGCATTAGGTATTCAGCAGATACCGCCGAATATGGCGATTTACGGTTTATCGATGATCTTAACCATTTATATTATGGCACCGGTTGGCTATGCCATACATGATACGCTGATTGAACAAGACCTATCGTTTGAAGACAGCGAAAACTTCATTAATGCTCTTGATAAAGGCAGTGATCCGTTTAAGGATTTCTTGAAGAAACACGCTAATTCCCGCGAAGTGTCCTTTTTTATGAAGAACGCTGAAAGCTTGTGGCCTCAGGAGTACGTGGATCGTTTAGGGGCCGATAGTTTTATGATATTGATCCCGGCTTTTACCGTTAGTGAGCTTACTTCTGCTTTTGAAATAGGGTTCCTACTGTACCTTCCATTTATTGTAATAGATTTGATTATTTCAAATATCTTATTGGCGTTGGGCATGATGATGGTTTCACCAATGACAATTTCATTGCCATTTAAGCTTTTGTTATTTGTATTGCTTGATGGTTGGGCTAGATTAATTCACGGCTTGGTGTTGACATATCAATGACAGAATCTGATGTAATTCAATATACGTATCAAGCGTTAATGTTGGTACTTTTGCTGTCCATGCCACCGATTATAGTTGCTTCTGTCGTAGGGACATTAGTCAGCCTATTTCAGGCGCTGACACAAATCCAAGAACAAACTTTGTCGTTTGCTATAAAACTGGTAGCGATCACGATTACTATTTTGATTACAGCAAGATGGTTAGGTATGGAGATTTATCAATTTTCTCTGAAGATATTAAACGACATACCTGCGTTGGGTTAATATGGATTTTGAACAGCTTAAAGCTGTCTTTTTTTCCTTCACCTTACTACTGCCTAGGATGATAGCAGCTTTTGCTGTACTGCCTTTTTTAGGTAAGGGGGTTATGGGCGGTATCATCATTAAAAATGGTGTAGTGATTAGCATGACACTGATGCTTTATCCATTGATAGAGGTTGAGACTCGTGGCATCGTGATTGAAGGTGTAGATGTGATTCTCATCATTCTTAAAGAGATATTTATAGGTTTGGTGATTGGTTTTTTAGTGACGCTACCATTTTGGGCGGTGGAGGCTGCCGGGTTTTTTATCGATAACCAGAGAGGATCGACAATGGCGAGCTCTTTAAATCCT
>CAJXIT010000519.1 GCA_913054055.1 uncultured Thalassolituus sp. | reverse complement strand
ACCTTTTGCCTAGGTTTGTTTCTGCTGAATTAGAACGGGAACTCATCAAAAGTGGTGTGCAAATTAAAACCAACACGGTGCTCATAGAAGCTAAGCATAATGAAACTAACCTTGTATTACGTGCCTCTTCTTCTGTATCCACTCGACTCACCAGCTTCGAAGCCGATGAAGTGATCGCAGCTGCAGGTCTACGCCCGAACATAAAGCTTGCGGTACAAGCAGGGATCGACGTCAATCAAGGTATTGTGGTTGACTCAACACTGTCTAGTAGCATTAGAAATATCTTTGCGATTGGAGACTGTGCAGAAATTGAAGGGCGAGTGATGGCTTACCTCCAACCTGCGATTTTGTCAGCAAACGTACTGGCAAAACAACTGACCAGCTCTGAAGGGAGCTTATCTGCAAAGAGCTTATCTGAAGGAAACTTAGCTTTGCCGCATATGCTAACCAAAGTGAAAGCGCCGAGTTACCCTATTCAGCTGTCAGGAAAGTACATCCACACCGCAACGCGCTGGGAAGCGGAGTTTACCCAAGGTGGCATTGTGGCGAAGGCATTCAACAAGGAAGAGTGTTTCGTTGGTTTCGTTGTCACAGGTGATCGCGCCAAGGCTGCATTCCCGCTATTACGTGAACTTCAGTTATCGTAACTTAACTAACGCTTTCTGATTAATAGCACTTCTCATTAACAGATCTTTCTCATTAACCGTGCTCTTACCATAAAAAATTAGGCTGCCTTTATTTACATAAATAGGGCAGCCTAAACCTAACTCAAGAAGGGCCTATGAGAGTTAGAAATTGATAGCAGCACCCACATAAATGTTGTCGCTGTATTTAAAATCTTCAGACGCTTCTTTGTATCCGACTCGAAAAGTCATGCGCCCTTGCGTATACCCCACTTCCCCGCCATAAACAAAAGCCGTATCGATGTTGTCATTGAAGTAATGCAACCCACCGATAGGGGCTATATAGAAATTTCCATAAGGGAAGGTTGGTTTCATGTTTACACCAAACGAATGTACATCGTCGCTGTATTTTGCGTATTCCAATTCATAACCAAAATTCATTTCAGGGCTAGCCATAAAAGAAAAGCCGTATTGCAAAGCGTATTTAGAGCCATTAGTCAGATAATCACCGCTTAAATACACGGTTGACTCTGCATTCACTACACTTGGAATTAACGCAAAACAACAGAGTAACTTCTTAGCCCAGGAGAACTTCTTAGCCAATGAGAAATTCTTAACCAAGGTCAACTTTCTCATCACGGGCAACTTCTTAATCATGGTTAGCTTCCTAAAACACAAGACTTATTTATGGCACTGAAAGTAACATACCCTTTTCCAGATGAGTGTAAGTGCTTGTAAGCTCCGCGAACCTTGGGGGGCTTTGTTTGGGAATCGCCGCTTGCTTGGAAATCAAAAGATTGGAAGAGGTTAGAGGAATGAATCTTGTGAATCACCTATAAAAAAGCTCTTCTAAATAGAAGAGCTTTTCGAGTTTATATCTAACAGTGAGTACGCTACCCAATAAAGGAAATGTACCCTTGTAGAATAATCAAGTTAACGATGTCGATAAAGAAAGCGCCAACAATTGGAACTACCATAAAGGCTTGAGGCGATGGACCAAAGCGATTTACGAGTGAACCCATGTTCATTACTGCGGTAGGCGTAGCACCTAGACCGAAGCCACAGTGTCCGCCAGCCATTACGGCTGCATCGTAATTTGAGCCCATAACCTTGAACGTCACAAAGTACGAGAAGATACCCAACACTACAGCCTGAACCGCTAAAATAGCGAGGAATGGAATCGCTAAGTCGAAAATATTCCACAGCTTTAAGCTCATTAATGCCATCGCTAAAAAGAGCGATAATGACACCGTACCAAGAATATCAACGGTTTCGCTGTCCGTCTTATGGATTTTGGTTACTTCAAACACATTGGTAATGAATACACCAATGAACAAAGCGTACACAAAATCAGGAATCATCAACCAAGTGATTTCAAAAGTGCTGACCCACTGCTCTAGATAACGAGCACCAGTAATACAGATCAGAAGAATAAACAGCACTTCAATAACCTTCTTTGCGGTTACTTTGTCTTCTTCGTATTCGTTGTA
The DNA here is from genome assembly GCA_913054055.1 of uncultured Thalassolituus sp. Lineage (GTDB taxonomy): Bacteria > Pseudomonadota > Gammaproteobacteria > Pseudomonadales > Oceanobacteraceae > Bermanella. The sequence goes on along the minus strand of CAJXIT010000519.1, from coordinate 66 downwards.
AGTGACCAGCTCAGGGAAGCGTTCATGAGTATGAGTACCCGTGCCATATTCCGATTCTAGGTTATT
>CAJXIT010000518.1 GCA_913054055.1 uncultured Thalassolituus sp. | reverse complement strand
TGCCTTACTTTATTAGTAACCATTTACCAGCGGGGATTGCGGGTTTGGTGATCGCGTCTGCACTAGCCGCGGCTATGTCTTCTTTAGACAGCTCTATCAATGCTATCTCTACCGTATCGGTTGTGGATATTTATCGTCGTCACATTAAACCGGATCAAGATGATCGCCATTATTTAAAAGCGGCTTGGATCATTGCTTCCGTGACTGCGGTATTAATGATTTCGGGTGCCATTTATTTAGCCAATGCGGAAACTAAAACCTTACAAGATACAGCCACCATATTGACCAGTATTTTAGGGGGCGGCTTATTAGGGTTATATTTAATTGGTTTCTTTACTAAACAAGGTGATGCCCGCGCTGTTTGGGCCGGCTTAGTGAGCACCATGATATTTACCAGCTGGACGATCTTAAGTAAAAACGGATTATTACCTGAAAGCATTACCGTGCCGTTTGATCTTTATTACACAGGTTTTGTGGGCAATGTGATCATGTTTGTAGTGACTTATGTGGTGGCGGCTAAAATATTCCCAACACAAAAAGACCTGAAAGGCTTAACCGTTTACGACATGCCTGAAACGGATTAATTTCAGATATTTAGCGACATTAGAAAAGGGAGGCTTTGCTTCCCTTTTTTTTGCCTGCATTTTTCGGTCACGGGGTGACCTCGTACGAGCGCAGCCCCTGCGCGATTTTGCTGTGTGCGTTATCGGTCACGGGGTGACCTCGTACGAGCGCAGCCCCTGCGCGATTTTGACCTGAGATGTATCAGCTAGTAGCAAAACGCCAGCTTTGTATGAACTCAATCACAAAATAAAAAGTTGAATAGGCATTCAGAAAAAAATCAGAAAAAAGCATCATGACAATTTCATGAAACGCTTCTATCTTGCGGATGATTGACATGGGTAGATATAGATTAGGATGATCGCTATGACCACAAAGGAAAAAGATATTCAAATTGAAATCAATCAATCCCTTAAAGGTGTCACTTGGGATGAATCTGATATCCCTACCTTAACCAGCCAAGCTCAATCTGCTTCGCAGTCAGAAGAAAAGAGTGCTTTCTCTTTTGATATCATTGAAGACTTCCTTCCTGAAATAAGCACGGAAAACGGCCATCAACCCAACTGTTCTTGCATTAAGTGTAAACCCAAACAAGCCTATGATTCGGCATCACCTTTGGCCTCGATACCGGTAGAGAAAGGCATTTCGCCACTTAATAAGAAACGATTCAATCAATAGCATAGGGTTAAACGAATAAAAAAAGGGCCAATGGCCCTTTTTTTATTCTTATTGCTTAGCCACTACAGCCTCGGATAACACCAAATGTCCAGTCATCTGCTGCTTCATTAAATTCATCCCCACAATTGCTATCGCTTGATCCACCAGAGCTGCCATTCTCAAATGAGCATTGATCATGGTCCATGCAGTCTTTTGTCCAAGCACTTGGTGCCCCCCAACCACAATCTCCTCCACAGCGTCCCATGCAGCCATAGCTTGGGCCTGCCTTGCTGCCTACTTTCACCCATTTAGAATGATCGCCTCGGCTATCATCAAACTGTGCTTTGACACTGCTTCCTTTACTGACACAACTGATGCCTTCATTTTTGCTGATGCCTGCCTGAACATTTGCAAATGCAAACATAAGTGTTGTCATCATCAGTATTTTTATTATTTTCATGGTTTTTCCTTTTTTAAGGGTGGTTGGTAAATGAAACGTTTATTGACGGGTTTCGATTTCACGAAATCCAAGCACATGGCCTTTAGGGGCTTTTGACCAATATCCCATCATTTGAACAGCCAGAAAGCTGTGCTCTGGAAATTCATTTTCAAATTCGGTGTCTAAATGGCCAATAAGATGTCGGCGCGCGTGAGTTAAGGCAGATTTATGGTCATCACTTAGAACAGCGCCGTGACCATCTAAAGTCATACTTTCATTCACTAAATCAAAGCTACCTTCTAATTCAATATCTTCAAAACTTACTAGCAATGACACCTTGTAGGCACCGCTCATTTTGCTTCTTAATTTCATGGCTAAATCATCTATTTTATATTCTGCACGCAGCTCATGATGAGTAGACAAACGGATTTCTATGTCGCCTGGAATGTCATTTTTAAATTGGTCAATTTGGGCAATCGATGCCGTTGATAAACAACAAAACGTGATCAATGAGACTAACCATTTCAGT
>CAJXIT010000517.1 GCA_913054055.1 uncultured Thalassolituus sp. | reverse complement strand
AATAAAAATAAAAGGCATATATCATCCATATGGTCTTAATAGACGACTTTCAATATGCCCTACCTGCTTTATAAAATAAAGTTAGGTTACATCAAGGGGTGTTGTTCGCCTTATTTTTCCAGTTTAAAAATTCCGTCTTCTCATAGTATGTCGCTCGATTCCACCAAAACTTTAATTGTTCCAGATTGGGGTAGGTGGTGACAGTCGGTAATTCATCTTTCGTGAGTATTAATGCATTGTCTTTTAAACCGTAACTGCCTTCTACTTTCTGACGGTTACTGACTAAAAATAGATTGGGTTTTTGAGTAAACATAATGGCATCTTCATACTGTTTAAGCGCAGGAAATTGAAATTGAATGGTTTCTTGCGGGGCTAAATTTAGCTTAAAAGTAATGGGTGCTGAAGTCAGGGTATCATGGTTGTCATCGTCTATTTCCCAAAACGCTTTATATTGCAAAACGAATGTGTGCTCCCCAGAAGGCAATCTAAGGTCTAAGCTACCTGTTCTGAAACGTAAGCGGGTGTCTGAAACAGGTTGTTGGTTCAATTCTAATAATTCAAATTCTTCCGGTAATACGATCACGGCTTCTTCTGTGGCTTCTAAAGTTGGCCCGTTATATAGACGAATGTGAGTGACGTTTGCACAGGCGGTTAATAAACTGATGAAAAAGATAACGGATAAGTGAATAAGTTTCATAAATAACTTGTAAACAGTGGCGAGGTACATGCTCAAATTATGACGTGAATATGACTCATATACTAGAGCACAATCCAGTTACATGATGACAGATGGAAAAAAGGCCTGCATTGCAGGCCTTTTAGTTTGTGTTTTCTATGGGGTTAGATTTTTTATGGTATTAACACACTTCAAACAGTGCAGCTCCGCCCATGCCACCACCAATGCACATGGTGACCACCACGTATTTAACTCCGCGACGTTTGCCTTCAATTAAAGCGTGCATGGCCATACGTGCGCCACTCATGCCATAAGGGTGACCAATTGAAATTGCGCCACCATTTACGTTTAAACGATCTGCAGGAATATTAAGTTTATCGCGGCAATAAATCACTTGAACGGCAAAGGCTTCGTTTAACTCCCACAAACCAATGTCTTCCATTTTAAGACCTGTGCGTTGCAGTAATTTTGGAATAGCGAATACTGGACCGATCCCCATCTCATTGGGTTCACAACCGGCAACGGCCATACCACGATATATGCCCAGAGGAGCAAGGCCACGTTGTTCAGCTAATTTACGCTCCATTAGAACAACGGCTGCTGCACCATCAGATAGTTGAGATGCATTACCGCCGGTAATGGTGCCGCCTTCACGAACGGTCTTTAGACCAGATAGACCTTCAAGCGTGGTGGAAGGGCGGTTACCTTCATCTTTGCTTAGCGTCACTTCTTGCTCGCTGATTTCACCGCTTTCTTTGTTTTGCACCAATTTTGTTGCAGTCACTGGAATAATTTCGTCATCAAACTTGCCTGCGGCTTGTGCTGCAGCGGTACGCATTTGTGACTCTAGAGCATATTCGTCTTGTGCTTCACGGCTGATGCTGTATTTGTTACTAACATGTTCAGCGGTATCCAGCATCGGCATGTAAATATCAGGTGCAGCTGCCAAAGCCATTGGATCTTTTGCACGAAACATATTCATTTTTTCATTTTGAACCAGGCTGATGGATTCACAACCGCCGGCCAGTGCGATAGGCGCACCATCTACCATGATTTGTTTGGCGGCTGTTGCAATTGACATGACACCAGAAGAGCATTGGCGATCTAAACTCATGCCAGAAACCGTGACGGGTAAGCCAGCTGCAAGCGCAGCTTGACGGGCTAAGTTGCCTCCTTGAGAGCCTTGCTGAAGTGCAGCACCAAAAACCACGTCATCAATTTCTTGTGGATCAATCCCAGAGCGTTCCACGGCCGCTTTGATGGCATAGGATGATAAAGACGGTGCTTCTAAGTTGTTAAAAGCCCCGCGATAGGCTTTTCCAATTGGTGTGCGGGCAGCTGAAACGATAACGGCTTCTTTCATGATGATCTCGCTATAGAATATGACGGTTTTATATTAGGTTTGAGAATGAAATCTAATGTAAATTTTGTTTGTGATAAGAACAATGATGGCTAACTCAGCGTAGTCATCATTGCTGAAGAGTGAATTATTTTTTAGAGTTTACAAAGGCCAT
>CAJXIT010000516.1 GCA_913054055.1 uncultured Thalassolituus sp. | reverse complement strand
AATAAGTCCCATGTCGTGGTGTACTGGAAGCCATGATATAACATTATTGTCTTTTTCTTCACTATGTATTGCACTTGTTATCTGCCTAAGGTTAGCGAGTACATTTCTATGTGTCAGTACGACACCTTTTGGATTACCTTCACCATAGCTATCTGGATTCTTGTCTCGACGTTTGGTTTCAACGTACGAAAGAAGGTTAGAAACGGAGGAGCCAACACCTGGCACCGCACCAACAAAGACCCCAATTACACTGCCGCGCAGCATCACTTTCGGATGCTTAAACGCATGTTTTACGCCACCTAAGATTTCACGAATACTCACTCGGCGAGCCGACTCATCTGCAACTAAGTAGTTAGTGTTTACCAGCTTAAATAACTCAGAGGCTGCGAACATGCCCATCATAGCGGGAATCACAGGTACGCCATCTAGTAAATACTCATTACCCATAGTGCCACGAGCAATCCCAACTTCACTAAAGCCAATCGTACCGATAAGCAGGCCAACCATCCCCGATAGCAGTCCCTTGAGCATGAAGTCACCTTTAAGGCTGGCGATAAGCGTCATGCCCCACAAGATAACGAAGAACATTTCCGAGGGTCCAAGCTTAAGCACCATGCCAGAGATAGGCTCAATAAGCATAAACAAAATCATATAGCCAAACAGTACACCAAAACATGATGCACCCAATGCGACACCTAGGGCTTTGTTATGCTCTCCTTTACGCGCCATTGGGTAACCATCAAATGCCGTAGCAATCGCCGAAGAGGTTCCAGGAATGTTCATCAAGATAGCAGGAATCCCGCTACCAAATGAGCCGCCAGTGAAAATGGCCGTTAGAAACAGCATGGCTTCAAGAAAGCTCATGTACAACGTGGCAGGTAGAAAGATTGCCATTGCCATTGAGATTTGAAGACCAGGTATTGCCCCGAAAACCAAACCAATAATGATGCCCGGGAATACATAAAGCCAGGGACCAATTGAGGAAAACAGCAGCTCACTACCTGCTGCAATTGCAGTAAAATCTAGCATGGAACGCTCCTAGTAGTCGGTGGGTAATAAGGTCATTGGCATCGGGTAAGGCAGCATCTGCGCAAAGAAAGTCGACATCAACAAACCAAATGCCACGCTATAACCAACAATCCACACCAAGCGACGTTCTTTTTGAATCCACAAAAATGAACCAACAAACAGTGCCGTCGCAATGTCGAAGCCTATGCTCTCTAGCGACAAAACATACACGCTAAATAGACCAATGATAGGCAATACTGACTTCAAGTCATCACCACTTTTTGCCATGTCGCCAGGTTGAGTTTCACTTGGCTTATCCACGCTTTGCCTTGCGAACTCGAGAATACACAGTACTAGAGCAATTGATGCGATAGGGACAATTAGGATCAGGTTTTCTACCGACGACGACACGCTAAATGCGTCCCACGTATACCAACAAACAAACAGAGCCAATACAATGACTACAGCGAAGTCCGCAGAGCGTTGACTTAACAATCTCATAGAGTCTCCAGAGATAAAGGGTTGGCTAGAAGACACTAGCCAACAGAGGTTGAAAGGTGATGATTAATCTAGGAGATATTTATAAGTTTTAAAGGTTTCGTAGTTCTCAACCATCATTTCGGTAGCACGCTGAGGGCCAACCCATACACCGCCAATGTCGCTAGATTTCAGGAACTTCTGAACATCTTGACGAGCCAAAGTGCTTTCAAACGCCTGAGCAAGCTTTTGATAGCGCTCTGGATATTTATTTTTAAACTCGTTGGTCACGGCAAATCCGCGCATCGAACCAGTCAAAACAGGAACCTCTGTACCAAGCGGCTTCAAAGCATCATTAATGGCGGGAGCATCCCAACGCTCACTCGGCTTATCGCGAACAACCGCTATTGGGCGAAGGAACTCACGAACACCTTCACTGCCTTGCGCACTGATAACAATAAAGTCGACCTGACCACCAGCAACGGCAGAGCGCGCTTTACCGCCACTATTAAAGGTCACAAGGTTTAAGTTTTCTTGTGGGATGCCATTCTTCTCAAGCAGTAGCTTAGCCATCAAGTGACCCCCAGAGCCTTGTACGACCGCCGCTTTGACTGACTTAGGTTTCTCTTTAATCGCGGTTAGTAAGCTAGACAGGTTTTGATATGGTGTATCTTTGTTTACCGCAATCAGCTCAAAATCGAACCATT
>CAJXIT010000515.1 GCA_913054055.1 uncultured Thalassolituus sp. | reverse complement strand
AACCCAATTACTCACTTTTAAAAGTTATAGCCTTGAAAATAAAGCTTTATAATTAAACAAGATGAGCGCGAAAGTGACAGTCAAACAAAGTAACAAAAAATTATACTAACAGTTTCCCTAATGTAGCATTTGTTTAATAGTGTCTTCGTCTACATATTTAAACTTAACAACTCGGCACAGAAGAAGATTACCAATATGTTTGATTTCGTCAGGGTAGCTCCCTGTAATTTCATAGAATTTGGATCTCGAGCCTTTTGAGTCAACGCGAAGGATGTTTCTGATGTTCCGTCTATCATGTACGCCCCATTGGTCAGTATGTCCATAATAAAGCTTTACTCCTTCATTAAGGCTATGTTCAAAGATTTTCTTGAATTCTGGCAAAACCTCATTATTCGAACAATTAATATTACGCAGAAATGCATTATCACCAACTTCGTAAGTAAGCCAGGATTTTGCGGCCACAAGTCGATGATTTCCAATACCGCAGTAAGCTACACTCCCAACAAAATAGACTCGCATCTCCTTTTCAGAGCCCTTCGTTGGAAATTCACGCCCTTGCTCATCCGATTTGAAATAGTCAATGATTTCTTCTCGCAATTCTCCCCAACCTTCGCAATCCAAACCGTAAACAGCCTGGCGCCAATTACTTCCATGAGGATAGAAATCATCCTTAGACAATCCTTTGATAGAAGCGAGTAGGACATCCATATACGATTCATTGACCTTTTTGGAGATATACGTCATGAAATTTCCGTCAACGATAAATTCATCCAGACTGCTTGATTGTGCGTCATTCGCAGCCTTGATTAGTTCTAGCTTGAAAGAATCAATGTTTGAACTTTTATTGTTACGCGTAAAACATTTTCCAAGAAAAGCAAATAGTGAGTAAACTTTAGCTGTCATTATGCTTTTTCCAGTCTATAACCCACCCTATGAACTTTTTTCTAGTTGCTCTTTTAAGCGTCTAATTTGTTTGGTTTGTTTGGGTGCTAAAAACTCACGGTGCCTTTGGCTATTTGTCTGCTTAGCAATATTAATAATAATGTGAGCATTTTCTTGTTGCTGTTTGATTTCTTGTATTTGTTCTTCAGATGCATTTTCTAAATATCCATCAAGAGAGTTTGCTTCTTTTTCTAATTCTGATAATTGCATCAGTTTCCCATTCAATATTTAATTGATATTTGTCATGACAATAAGCATACAGAAAGAAACTGTAGTGGAATAGTTAATTTGGCCACCCATTAAGGAAGAAATGTTATTTTATACAAATTTGAGTGGAAAAATGATGCAACTAAAAAACGCAACGTATTCTGCGGCAATTAAATTAGAAACGACTCAGATTTTAGGAGACCAAGGTTATACGCAAGAAGACGCAGCAAAAGCGATGGGGGTGGGTAAATAAACCGTCAGTAAGTGTGTTACTCAATTAAAGCTAGAACGCAATGGTCAGTCACCATCAGCTTCACCAATGACGCCCGAACAAATTGATATCACCACTGCTCTCTTGATGTCAGACTCCCTGAACAATTCTCGTTAATTGAGAAGTTAAATCAGCGAGAGCGTTACCCAATTAGCGTGTTGTGTAGCGTATTAAATATGCTCAGCAGCTATAAATATTGGACTATACTAGATACAACGCCGACACCAAAACAAGTAAAACTAGAGGCTTAAGTTAAAGCAATACATTCAATGAGCGGCGGCTCAGCTGGGGCACGGACAATCGCGGCAATTGCAACGAATAACGTTTTTTGAATTAATCCGCTATTTCGCCGCTAAGCTAATGGGTGAAACTAAAATTTGAGAGCTGCCAAGTACTACATCATCAATATAAAAGGGGTGGTAATGAGCATCTTGAAATCCCAAATTATCTAGATCGGCAGTTTGATGTTGTTGAGCCGAATACGCTGTGGTGCGGTGATGTGATGTATATTTGGATAGGCAATCGCTGGGCCTATTTAGCGGTCGTTGTTGATTTATTTACACGTAAAGTCGTCGGTTGGGCAATGTCTTTGTCGCCAGATATTAACTTAACGCTAAAAGCGTTTTAACTCGCGTATGAAAGCAGAGATAAGCCAAGTGGATTGATGTTTCAATCAGACCAAGGGAGCCACTATAAAAGCCTTAAGTACCGCCAACGTTTATGGCGCTATAAAATTACGCAAAGTATGAGTAGGCTGGATATGGAAATTTCTAG
>CAJXIT010000514.1 GCA_913054055.1 uncultured Thalassolituus sp. | reverse complement strand
CGCCTGCTGCTTTCGGTCTTCCACACGATAACGGCGGATATAATCGATACTAGTTTGTATATCAAACTGAGAAACATCACGCTCTTCAGATGGCTCAAACCTTAAAACCCGAGTCTCTATGCGCCCATCAAAATATCGCGCTGCCAACTTATTAAGCTGCTCTTTTTTAATCTGTAGCTGTCGAATTTTTTCAGATGACACACAATGCTTTTTAGGATCGTCTATGCCAGTACTTTCATAATCGAGCAAGGTTATTTCTTTTGAGATTTGCGCAGGCCTTTCCAATAGCATCGCCGCAGGCACTTTAGCGGTTAACACACCGCGGTGTTGCAATTGCTTTGCATTTTCTAAACGCGCCCAATCACTCGGACAAAAACGGGTCACTTCCTTATCGGCATTTTCTTTAAAGAATTGTTCGGACTTTGATTCTGTTTTCCTAGCCTCTAAAGCGACTGCCAAACCATAATCATCCAACAAATAACCTTCTTTCCAGGCCCAATCATTCTGCTTTGACACTGCAGCTTGAGACTTTTGAATCAAGCGCAACTGCTTTAACATGCTGGCAAAATCATCAGAGCCTACCAATGAAATAGCCGCAGCATCGGTTTCCAATTCTATTTGGCGACTTTTCCAAGCGGTTAAGCGACGATGTAACGAAAACATACAAGAAAAAGCACTTTGCTGTACCAAATGAATACGCTGCCACATCCAAAGTTCAACATATTCAAATTTAGACAAGCCTTCTTTTTGCATTCTCCCCAATAGCTTCTGATGAAACTTATCCTGGCCCGACGCACGAAAATACAACCATTCGCTCACATGATGCATCAAATAGAAAGCAACTTTCTTTTTCTTATTTCTAAAATGCGATAACTCATGGGCCAACATTGCAGCTAATTGATTCAAAGACATGCCCATCAACAAAGGGGCACCAATAACGATTTTGTATTCATCACGATAAATACTATTAATACCCGAATAAGCATCTACTCTAAGCGCAGTTTCATTATTGATTTCAATTTTTCTTGGGGGAGCAACATTTAAATGGCGACTTAATTCAGTGGTAAACGATTTAAGAGCAGGCGCTTCATGCCCGCGAAGCACGCGACCATGATAAGATTTAAAACCACCAAACAATGGTCTTAATAAGATATACAACAAGCCAAAAGCTAAAATGGCAGGAGATGCCCACAATGTGGCCTCTATGTATTGTTCACTGGTTAAGAATAAAAATACAGGCTGACTAAAAGCAAAAATCACCCCAGTTAATACGGCAAAAACCAAAGCAATATAAAGCATGGGAATGAATAAGCTAACTGCCTCTACAAAGGCCAGCTGCAAGGATTCTTTAAATCCAACTTTTTCTACAGGTAGAGAACCTTGAAATGATTGTTCAAAATATTTGGCTAACTTTAGACTATTAGCACTAGGCTCAGGCATGGCTTTTTTAGGGCTTGCCTTTTTGGCCTTCTTACTGGCTGTTTTCCAGTCAATTTCTGAATCGAATTCCGCCACTGGGCTGACTGCCCTTAGTGGACCAGTCAGGTGACGTCTGGCCGCAAAGTTTGCAAACATAGACTTACCTTATTATTTTTATAATTGTATCAAGCATACAAGTCGCAAAATGTGCACTATCTCATACTTTTTTACAAATACGCTACATTTATAAACATTATGCAATAAATGGCTGAAATTAACACACCACCGAACAAAAAACAGCCATAGCTAAATTGGTAAAACCGTACGCTCTAAAATCTTTCTCATAACGAAACTGGAATGCACACCTGTCACCCCCGGTATTCGAGTTAACTTACCCAGTAAAAAATCCTGATAAGCTGTCATATCCCTAACCATCACTTTCAACACATAGTCCGCACTTTGCCCTGTTATTAAAAAACACTCCAAAATCTCATCACATTCAGACACCGCCTCTTCAAATGCATCAAAACGCTCTGGTGTATGACGGTCCATACTGATAGAAATAATTGCCATTAAATCCAACCCTAATTTTTTGGCATCAAGTAAAGTAACTGTCTTTAAAATCAGCCCTGATTCTTCCAATGCTTTAACCCGCCTAGAGCAAGGGCTGGCAGACAAGCCGACTTTATCAGCTAACTCTAAATTACTGATTGAACCATTCTTTTGCAGCTCCAATAAAATCCGCTTATCTGTTCGATCTAACTTCATAACCCACCC
>CAJXIT010000513.1 GCA_913054055.1 uncultured Thalassolituus sp. | reverse complement strand
AAGGCGGCGTCTTATAGGTGCCTTGTTATAGAGGCATTTTGTTAAATGAACACCTCGTATATGGAAGTCTTTGTTATAGGGCACTTGGTTATAGGTCTCTTAGATACAGGGAACTTGGATATATTAGACATATAGAATCGCTAACCTGCTATCTCCAGCTTAACCACATTACTTTTATCACTTTTTACTAACTGCTCGACTAATGCGTCAGCAGTTAATGGCTTGGATAAATAAAAGCCCTGCCCTGTTAAACACCCCATCTCAAACAAGTCTTGCTGCTGTTGTTTCGTTTCCACCCCTTCCGCTACGACTGACACACCCAGCTCATTCCCTAATTGAATAATCGATTTAAGTAAGACTAATGAAGTATTATTCAATGTGTAATCCATAACAAAACTTCGATCAATTTTAAGTGTTTGAAAATCAAAATCCTTCAGATAAGAAAGCGAGGAAAACCCCGTACCAAAATCATCCAACGCGACTCTCACACCTAATTTTTTAAGCTCAGCAAAAATCACTTGTGCAAGTTCAACATCTTCCACCATGACCGTTTCAGTGATTTCGATTTCAAGCTTATTTGTCGGCACATTAGAAGCGATAATAATTTGTTTCAAACGCTCAAAAAATTCCGGGTGCTTGAGGCTTCTTGCTGAGATATTGATCCCTATGATACCAAGGTCGACTCCTCGTTCTAACCATTGCTTATGCTGATTTAGTGCTTTCTGAGTAACCAATAAATCCAGTAACCTAATTTGTCCGGTAGATTCAGCAACCGGAATAAAATCATTCGGGTTTAACAGCCCTTTCGTTGGGTGCTGCCATCGAACTAATGCTTCAACACCTTCCACCTTCTCTGTTGCTAAGTTCCATTTAGGAAGATAATGAAGTTCAAACTCATCGCATTCGATTGCGATATTTAGTGAGGTCTCAGTATCCTTCTGAGACATGGCAATACGGTTAAGCTCTTTAGAATAAAATTGAAAGTTATTCTTACCCATCGCTTTAGCATGGTACATCGCATTATCTGCGTAACGAATCAAGCTATCTTGAGTGGCACTGTCTTCTGGATAAATTGAAATACCGATACTAGCTGAAACATGAACGCTGGCACTGCCAAGTTGAAATGGAGTAGCTAAGGCATCATTGACCTGTGAAGCAATCCTGTTCGCGACACTGATGGCCTTACTAACATCAGCAAGATGACCCAGGACCACAACAAACTCATCACCACTAAATCGAGCCGATAGATCGGTCACACGTATACAGTGATTAATTCGTTTTGCCACCAGCTTTAATAGTTGATCACCAGCATCATGCCCATATTCATCATTCACATCTTTGAAGTGGTCGAGATCAATAAAAAGCAGAGCAAACGATTTTTTAGATCGCTCAGCATTGAGGATCGATTGATTGAGCCTGTCTAAAAATAGTGAACGATTAGGTAAACCAGTCAGCGGGTCAAAATACGCTCTGTTATGTAATTGGGTGTTTTTTTCTTCGATGGCATTTTTGGCATCTGTTAAAGACTGTAATAGAGAATCTCTATTTTTCTCATACTTATGCTGAATTCGGATGGAATATGCGGCAATCACAATAACAGCGAGGATAAGAGTTATGCTGGTTCTCGTGTAACTGTCTATCCCAAGCTCATAGCTGGCTTTAATCACACGCTGTATATCATCTGCTTTACTCGCAAACTCTAGGAATTGTTCATCGCGTCTAACAGAACTGAACGCAACCGCACGGTCTGATTGAATATGCTGATAGTTCGCTTCTGCTTTAATCCTAAATTCAGCCAACATCTCTCGTAATGCAATTAATCGTTTACGAATTTCAGGGTCATCTACGGGTTGGTAGCTTCCCATGATACTTTCGCCCCCCTCCAATAAAGCAACAACATGCCAATCAGCTATTTCAAGGTAGTACCATACTTCCTGTATTGATTGGGCGGTATCACCCGACATGATTTCATCAAACCACAAATACGCTAATGTGCCATTAACCTTTATCTCTGCTGCAGCTTCAGCTAGCGGAGATTTTTTAACCAGCAAGTGAGTGGATTGAGACACAAGTGCCGAAGTAAATGTGATGACTAACACAGCCAGTAGTGATGTAAATAAGTACTTACGCTTCATAAGACAATACGAGTATGGTGACCAAAAATAAGAATAAAAACAGAAGCTTTAAACCATAAGTCAAAATTATTTC
>CAJXIT010000512.1 GCA_913054055.1 uncultured Thalassolituus sp. | reverse complement strand
AAATCAACGGATGAGAATAAGAACAAATATCATTTATATTTGCAACATCTATTTCAGGGTTATTTATACATTAAGTTTATGAAACCTAGTTAGTAACAAAACTAACAATAACCACAAGAGAAAAAATGGTTCTAAGAGTCTTTAATTGCAACGACTCATGCCGCCTAGCGCTGTTAGATTTAATGTCAGGTTCTACGAATGATTCTAAAGAGGGCAATAAGAAAAGCCGTAAATTAAAAATACCACCGAAAGGTCGGTGGTATTAATTAGCCGCTCAATGAGTCTTTTTTAAAGGAAAAATACGATACTCAGGTTTGGCTATGGTTGCCCCAACCCCGTTATCGACTTCATTGAATAATACGTTGGCTTAAATGACCCGGCTTCAGTAGTGCTTGAAACCTTAATCGAGCTCAACTCATGAATGAAGAAGCGACTGGTCATGGTGTGCTTCCCATCATTAATAAATATTTCTATAACAGACTGGTCAATATACATTTCAATCTGCTGCGTAGAAGCCAGTAACCTTGGTGCTTTACGAACTAGCCCATATTCTTCAGCATAGAGCTCACTCATCTTGGAGCGATCAAGAGTAAACTCAGTATCGCTACCAGTGAAGGTTATTTTTTCTCCAAGGCGGTTACTCAGTTCAATAGAGAAATCCTTAACATTGGCATCGATGGTTAAGCAAAAGCTTTTACTTGGTAATTCAAAATCTCCTTTTAATGCAATGCCTTCATTACGTAACGCCGTAATTTCCTCCACAACCTTTTGCACCAAAAAACCGTCTTGGACATGTAACTCTCTCGGCAATGTAAGCATGCCAGCCCATTCATGTTTTACGGATGGAGTATCAATGTCAGGCAGCCCAACCCAAGCGTACATAATGCGACGCCCTAGTTCATCAACATAGGTTTGAGGCGCATAGAAATCGAAGCCGTAGTCAGGCTGTTGAATACTTTGCTCACCTTCTAGTTCCATCGAATCAAGATTTAGCCGGTCACCAATGAGGTAGGTCACTGAAAAAATATTCTTAAGATCATACGAGGTAGAAGTCGATACACCTTGAGGCGAAAATAACATTACAGCTTGCCCATCTAACTCAAAAAAATCCGGACACTCCCACATATAACCAAAATCATTATACGAAGTATGAATAGGACCTTTATGCACCCAATCAGTCAAATTTTGACTGTGGTAAAGCACCATTGCCCCTTTTAAATTCTGTGTTTGAGCCCCCACAACCATGAAATAATCATCGCCCTGCTTCCACACCTTAGGGTCACGAAAGTGTTCGGTATATGCAGAGTTTTCAACAATGATTCCTTTCTTTTCCAATACACCACTTTTATCTAAAGTCGCGTAGCATTGTGTGGGAATTCGATTCCAATTCTCGTCTCTTTGGTTGCCCGTATAGAACAACAATGCTTTATCGTCTTCAACGATTGCACCACCGGAATAAGCACCATGAGAATCAAAATACTGATCAGGATGGATAGCAATACCGTGATCGGTAAAGTGAATAAAATCTGGGGTAGAAAGGTGATACCAATACTTCATACCATGGACAGGGCCAACAGGTGTCCATTGATAAAACACATGGTGCTCGCCATTGAAGTAACACAAGCCATTTGGATCGTTCAGCAGACCAAATGCAGGAGCAATATGATAATTAGGGTATCCGGCATCTAAGCCTCTATTTCTAATCATTTCAGATTTCTGAGAATCAGAAATATCTTCAATGCGACGATATCTTTGCTCAACCGTCCATTTATTATTTTGTTGTCTCGCCATACGATTTAAACCAGTCAATTCTAAAGTGAACTCGTCACTTACCTAGCGATTGATAAACTCAAGCAGCTCTTTTTCAGTAGGTAGAGCACTCATCGCGCCCTTTTGAGTCGTCGCTAATGCGCCACAGGCGTTAGCCCAATGTATTGCTGCTTGCAGTGTATCTACATCTTGCAGTGCACCTACATCTTGTAATGTGTCTGCATTTTGCCAGTTGGATATACGAGATAGCTTCGCTAAAAGTCCGCCAACAAATGCATCACCAGCGCCGGTTGTATCGACTGGTTTAACCACTTTTCCAGATACTAATTTTCGTTCTTTATCAGTCACAACAAGTACACCTTTAGCCCCTTGAGTAACCAATACTAATGAATTATTCAAAGGCTTAATGGCATCAAGCCCTTCATCGATTTCCATTGTATCCG
>CAJXIT010000511.1 GCA_913054055.1 uncultured Thalassolituus sp. | reverse complement strand
GGGGCGATGAATTTATTCTGATTATAAAGGCACATCGCAATGTCGAATTGATTGAGCTTGTTAACCGTTTACAAAATAGCATTGAGCAAGACCGATATTTATGTGAGGTTTGTTTCCATCCCGTCACCGTATCTGGGGGTTTTATTCGGCTAGAACCTAATGAATTAGTACACAATGCGATACTTAAAGCGGATAACTTCCTTTATATCGCGAAAAGAACAGGGCGAGGGCATATACATTATGAATGCTAGTGATCCACCGATCTTAACTGAGAACATATAAGAATATGGTTCCTATTGTTGTTTTGTATCTCTTTTATTCTTGAATTCCTATCACAGTTAACGGGTTAGCTCTCATTTGTCTTAATTAGTCCATGATGTATTGAGCTTCGATTGAGTAATCTGCAGTGATGTGCCCAGTAGAAAAATTATTGAACCATTGTATGTCTGCACCAATACTAATTGTACGACAGCCGCTCCTAGGAATCACGGACTGCCAATGGATGGACGAATTTGAACTGAGGTCATTGGTAAAGCTGGAGACCATAGCAATCGTGTTCCCATTTTGTTTTATGTAAACCTGCTCAGGTATGCTGATAGAGAACGCTTGGTTGGGCTCCCCACAAACGGAAAGTAGTTGAGAATCTACTCTGTTGACCAAATGTATACGTGAGCTTTTTATCTTCCCTTCTGGTGATACTGCTAGGGTACCCGGGTAGCGTGAATCCATCGCTAAAATACCTAAATTAAAAGGTTCGACTTGTCTAACTTGTATCTTCCTAAGGCTCTTTGTATTGAGCTCAGAGCTTGATGCATAGGAACTGCTTACTAAGCAAGTAGCCATACAGACTGCAAGTATCGGCTTATTGTGTGAGTCACTCATCAGTATCACTCCTTAGTTATATATTTGGTTAATAGTGAATTGAATAAAGTTGAGTTGATGAATAGTTGAATTGCTTAATCGTCATGAGTAGATAAATAGATAAATAGGTAAATAAATAGAAAAGTGTTCAATGGAAGGAGCAAAGCCCTAGCTATTTCTGCTTAAGCAATTTGGTTGACCTCTTCATCAAGGAAGATGCAGATCGTATTGCGACCACTGGTTTTGGCATCATAGAGAGCTAAATCAGCACATTTATAATTGGTCTTAGCATTGTCGGTAATATTGGTCACACCACCACTTATTGTTACTTTGTAATCTAACTCTATATGAATGGCAATTCTTAGGCGGTTTAATACGCAATATGCTTCATCGGTTGAGGTATGAGGAAGAATTATTCCGAACTCTTCACCGCCAATTCGAGCAACAAAATCAGTTTCTCTACACTCACGTTGCAATACTTTAGCAACCGTTTGAATGACTTCATCACCATAATCATGACCATGCTTATCGTTTATTCGTTTGAAGTGATCGATATCTAGAATAGCTAAGCAAGATTCAATCTTATCAGGATAACGGGTGGTACGAAGACATTCATCTCGTAATTCCATATCAAACTTTCTTCTGTTCCAGCATCCAGCCAGTGCATCTTTCTCGCTTAAATCTCTTAAACGCTTTTCTAGTTCTTTGTGACGGCTAATATCCACGAAAGAGGCGACATAAAACTGAATCACCCCTAGCTTATCTTTAATTGCTTGTATTCGAAGTATTTCAGTTATCAGTGAGCCATCTTTGCGTTTATTAATGACCTCACCTTCCCACATGCCATGATCACGGATGACAGCCCACATTTTGATGTAAAACTCTTGGTTATACCTGCCGGATGCAAACATTGAAGGCTGTCTACCTCTGACTTCATCTATCGTGTAACCACTGATGCGTGTGAATTCTTGGTTCACTTTGATAATGCGATTATTACGGTCGGTAATGACAAGTGCAGACATCCCATTCATGGCCGCTTTGGCTAACTGGCTTTCAATACTGTTTTTCTTGTGTGTGTAATTCCACAAAATAAACCCGCTAGAAAGCAGGAATATAATTATACCTAGGGCAATGGATTGCTCGATAGTTGAACGAATTTCACTATTGTAAAGTTTATTAAATTGTCGGTTTTCGACTTTAAGAACCATATAAAGCGGCTCAGTGATTTGCTGGATATCAGGAGCAACATCGGTATAGATGTACCATGATTCACCTTCAAGATAGCTACCACTGGCGTGATTTTGAATTTCTGCCCATAGTTTAGGTTGGGTGATGGCGAAAGTGTTATCTGCGC
>CAJXIT010000510.1 GCA_913054055.1 uncultured Thalassolituus sp. | reverse complement strand
ATGCTATTGCTATAAATTCACTATTTGATATTGATGGGTTATCGAAAGAGTATTTCATCTATTGGTTTTATTTAAGTTAGTTGTGGTGGATAAACAACTAATTAAAAATGTTATTGATTTTATAAGAGTGTTAAAAATGGATTATACAGAATCTAGTCTGTCATTTCGAATCTTGAAAGTTTTGAAATATTTAAGGTTATATGGTTTTACTAGAACTTTAAATAAGGTTCGCTCTGCGTACCATATGAAAAGGACATATAAAACTTTACCAAATCTTACAGGTACATCGAAATCAGCTCATGTAGGTGTTATTGGTAGTGGAAACTTTAGCTTTAGTACTATTAGTTATTATTTAAAAAAGAATTATGGAAATGTTATTCGATGTGCGATGGATGTAGATCAGAATCGCGCTGCTTCATTGTGCGAGGCTTATAAAGGGGCATACTTTACACAGAATGCTGCTGAGGTTATTGCGGATGATAAAGTTGTTCTGATATATATTGCTTCAAATCATGCCAGTCACGCTGAATATGCAATAAAGGCACTAGAATCAAATAAGAGTGTGCACATAGAAAAGCCTCCCGTTGTAAGTGACGATCAGTTAGAAAGATTAGTTACAGCAATGAAAAAATCATCTGGAGTGGTTGGGTTGGGTTATAATAGGCCTCAAAGTCCCCTCGGTCAAAAAGTAAAAAAAGCTTTAAGTAAAGAAAAAGGGCCTATGATGATTAATTGGTTCATAGCTGCTCATGAGTTAGAAGATGATCATTGGTATTTCTCTCCGGATGAAGGGGGGCGTGTATTGGGAAATCTGTGTCATTGGATTGATTATACTTTATCCCTCATTCCTGTAGAGAATAGGTTTCCTGTTAAAATTACACCAGCAACTTCAAATAGGTATAAAAGTGACTTTGTTATTTCCTATGAATTTGGGGATGGCTCATTAGCGGTTTTAACAATGTCCTCGAAAGGCCATACATTTGAAGGGGTGAGTGAAAGGTTGAGTGTTCATCGAGGTGATGTATTAATCTCTTTGATGGATTTTGAAAAACTAGTCATCAAGAAACTGCATAAAGTAAAAAATTATACGCCACTCTTTCGTGATCACGGCCATGAAGGAGCGATTACTAGATCTTATGTTGGGGCTAAGCAGAAGTCCGGGCATTCAGTAAAAGATTTATGGGAGTCAGCAAATCTTATGCTGCGAACCCGGGAAGCGGTAGAAAGTGAAGCGATTGTTATTGCACACGGTTACTCTGAATAAGTTTATATTTTGACTTGCGAGAAATAAATTGAAACAAATTTTACAAGACTTATCTAAGGGAAAGACTTCAGTTGTAGAAGCTCCTGCTCCGTGTGTTGGTAGTCGTCAACTGCTAGTTGATACGAGGGTCTCATTAATCTCAGCTGGTACAGAGCGTATGCTGGTCGGTTTTGGTAAGGCATCATTGATTGATAAAGCTAGGCAGCAGCCTGAAAAAGTAAAAATGGTGCTTGAGAAAGTACAAACAGATGGATTGTTAACAACTGTTGATGCAGTTAAATCTAAATTAAATCAGCCATTGCCTTTAGGTTATTGCAATGTTGGTGTTGTCGCTGAAGTGGGGGCTGGGGTAGACGGTTATTCAATAGGTGATCGTGTTCTTTCTAATGGGGCTCACGCCGATGTAGTAAAAGTCCCCAAAAACCTATGCGCAAAAATTCCTGACAGTGTATCTGATGAAGCTGCATCATTTACAGTGGTGGCGAGTATTGGTCTTCAGGGTATACGCCTTGTTCAGCCAACGCTTGGTGAGTGTGTGGTTGTAACGGGTGTGGGCTTAATTGGTTTGCTCACCGTTCAGCTTTTAAAGGCTCAGGGTTGTCGTGTATTAGCCATTGACTTTGATCAGAGCAAACTAGATATGGCAGAGAAGTTTGGTGCCGAGACTTGTAACCCCGGCAAGGGTGAAGACCCTGTTGCTGCAGGTATGTCATTTAGTCGTGGTAATGGTGTGGATGCCGTTATTATAACGGCTTCAACAAATTCTAACGACCCTGTTTCTGAAGCTGCCCGTATGAGTCGTAAGCGTGGACGTATAGTGCTGGTAGGTGTGGTTGGTTTAGAGCTTAATCGTGCAGATTTTTATGAAAAAGAGTTATCTTTTCAAGTATCTTGTTCTTATGGACCTGGCCGTTACGAGGCTGAGTATGAAGGTAAAGGGGTAGATTATCCG
>CAJXIT010000509.1 GCA_913054055.1 uncultured Thalassolituus sp. | reverse complement strand
CGAAAGATTCTCAAATTCCTGACTTAACTGAGCCTTATTGTTTTGCAGCAACTGAAGTTTTTCTTCTAGATTTTCTTGATCTTTTTGACGCTCAACTTGCTCTTGATTTAATTGCGTTTTCAAATCAGAAATGTGTAAGTTAAGTTGCTCAATGTTGCTTTCTTTTTCGCCCAGCTTTTTAGCGTCTAGTTCACGCTCAGATAAAGTGGCCTGTGTATGCTTTAACTGACCTTGAATCGCCGCTAACTGGTTTCGTGATGATTCTAGTTTCTCTTCGGCGCCTTTTAATTCACCCTGATTTTGCTCAAGCTGAGCTTTTAATGTTTGCTCTGCGGCTTGCGCTAAGGCTTGCGCAGTGGCGGCTTCGCTTAACGCCAACTGGGTGGAATCTAGCTGATTCTGCTTAGTGGACAATTGATCCTGAAGACTTTGATTCAGACTATTTAAATCTTCAAGTCTGGCCTTGGCTTGGCGGTTTAATACAAATACCCCAGCTGCAAATGCAACAGTAATGAGAAGCGGAATTAATATATTATCTAAAGGCAGCATATCCACAGATTTACACACTTATTATTGAATCGATGACAGAGCACTAGCTTACCTACAAAGCCTTAAAAAATCATGATTTGGGCTATAATTATTCTTACTATCGTCACCTTTTAGCAAATGGTTGTGTGCCGATCCAAACCAAGCTTATCTGAAAGCAGGTTAATACTAAGGAAGTACGCAACCCAACATGATGGCACACTTCAGCTGCTGTTGAGCTTCCTCGCGGGCTCGTCAGCATCAACCTACACACTTGGCATCCATTTAATGAATATATACGTAAACAGCACCATGAATGCCCAAATAAGCGACCTTAACCTATGAACAGTCAGCAGAAGATCTTTGCACGGTACATTCAGTCACTGCCTCCGGGTGAGCTTGCATGGATTGGGGTGAGACCCGAACGCAAAGCGCCCATGCAAACCGTCTCAAGTGTTGAAGCCATTGCAGCACAAGGCCTACAGGGGGATCACAGAATTGGCAAAACCCTGGGTTCTGGCCGACAAGTCACCCTCATAAGTGAAGAATACATCCAGCAAATTGGGCATTTTTTAGGTGGGAAGTCCATTCATCCAAGCCTACTTAGGCGAAACCTTGTGGTTAAAAATATCAACTTAACCGCTTTAAGATATCAAACCTTTCAAATTGGCGAGGCGCTATTTGAAGCAGGGGCTTTATGTCACCCATGCTCGCGTATGGAATCCGCTTTGGGTAAAGGTGGCGTTGCCGCCATGATGGGACACGGCGGACTGTGCTGTAAAATCATCAAAAGCGGAACCATCAAAGTGGGTGATACGGTTTCATTATTGAAACCTCAGCAAAGCCTTGACCTATGATGATCCTCTAAGCTTTAAACATGCCTTTTATCAGCACAAGGCCCAGTGCCATTTGGCTTTTCAAATAACCTGAATATTTTGGCAGCGCATCTTCAATCTCATTCTTACGAGAGTGATAAAAAATATGCATACTTGCTTCAGGAATGAGATCAGGGTCTTGGATACTGGCAATGGGAACGATCACCAGCTTGGGAGTCAGCGGCAAAGACACGTATTCAATTGCGGGTTTAGCGCAAGCTTTGCACTTTCCCCTATGAACAATAGGCGGCTTAGTGAAGGCTTGATAATTCACCGTATCTTCTTCTGGCATAACCACATCTTTCGCCCGAAAGATGGCCACGTCGCCGTAAGCGGCATCATTGAACGATTGGCAAATGGTGCAATGGCACAGCACTCTGGATAAAGGCGATGCCTTTAATTGAAAAGACACATTTTTACATGAACACTGACCATTGATCGCCATCACTATTTCCTTTCAAGCTAAGATTTAATACTGTGCAGAGCGCAAATTTTATTACCAGCAGGATCACGCATATAAGCCAAATACATGCTGGCATAATCTCCTGTGCGAACACCAGGTGGTTCCTCACAGCTTGTACCGCCGTTGGCTAATCCTGCCGCGTGCCAAGCATCTGCAAGCTCAGGGGTTTTGGCTAAAAAGCCGATGGTTCCACCATTGGCAAACGATGCTGCCTGTCCATCTATGGGTTTGCTAATGGCAAACACGCCTGATTTTGTATAATAAAATACACGGCCTTTTTCATCGATGATACCGGGTTTATAACCCAAAGCCCCCAGTACTTAATCATAGAATTTTTTTGAAACATCAATGTCGTTT
>CAJXIT010000508.1 GCA_913054055.1 uncultured Thalassolituus sp. | reverse complement strand
TGGGTAGGCGTGTGGTACTGGATATCTTTCCATTGGTGGATACTGGCATCTGTGCCACATCGGTTCGTAAATTCAATGAGCAAGCGGCTGGGTTAGAAAACGCGGTTGTGCTATGCGTATCAGCTGACTTACCGTTTGCATTGGGCCGTTTTTGTGGGGCTGAAGGCATTGAGAATGTAAAGGTTGGTTCTACGTTTCGTTCTGGCTTTGCTCAGGATTATGGCGTGGCGTTTAAAACTGGCCCATTGACCGGATTACTATCTCGTTCTGTGGTAGTGATTGATGAAGCAGGCAAGGTGATTCACGCTGAACAAGTGGCCGAAACCGTAAACGAACCCAATTACGAGCTCGCGTTAGCGGCACTGGCTTAAGTTAGCCCGCCATTATTAATAGACGTGATTTAAAACCAAAAAAGCCTGCTTTTGACTCAAAAGCAGGCTTTTTTATGGGATGTGCTTTTTTAAAATAGGGGGATCTATTCAGTCACAAGCTGTAAGCAATCACTGGCGATGTTGGTATCAATATAAGCCAAGCCTAGCTTGTTCACATAGTCCATACGATCCGCTGTCATAGGGTCAATGACAGGGGCATCAAAACCATTGGCTTTGTACACTTGGGCTAGTTGATCCATGTAATCATCGTGGCCAATCATGATCATGCTGGCAGCGCCCACATCGGTTTTTACTTTTTTATTGGTGTCTTCGTCTAATGTGATTTGGAAGACCACTGGCATTTCATCCCCTTCAAAACGCACGCTGCGTTTTTTAACGGTTTTAGATGCCCAAATGTAAGCCAGCTCTTTGCTTTGGGTTAAAAAAACAGGCTGAACGCTTTCTTGGTAGCTGCCGCCAATGGTTTTCATGGTATCTACGACCTTTTTGTTTGAGTCGCGATCACCTGAGCGGTTTAAGCCTTTTTCTTTAATTGACGTTAAAAGTGCAGAAGAAGTGCCGTGATACCAAACATTACTGGTGGCAAACCCATCGGCACTTAATAAGCTTTTAGCGTCTTGTAGGTAAGCAGGCGTGTCAGTCATAGTGTATCTCGCATGTGCACACAGGGTGCGGATTTCAAAATTTGGCGTATTTTACCAGCTTTCGCAGGGTATTAGTATTAGTGTGGTTTATAGTCACTATAGATGGAATCACTCAAAATGATATTGATGCTGAGGATTGATAAGGGCTGATCACCTACCTGAATGGCTATTTTTGAAGCAGTTCAATTGGGCTGGTGGTTCCAGCAAAATGTTGCCCTAACACATGGGTGTAAATTTGTGTGGTGGCCACATCTTTATGGCCCAGTAGTTCTTGTACCGTTCGAATGTCTCGACCATTTCTTAACAACTCGGTAGCAAAGGAGTGGCGGAAGGTATGGCAGCTGATCTTTTTATTAAATATCTGACTTTGATTAACCGCCTTGGATAATGCTTTTCTTGGCACCGTATCATGCAAATGGTGGCGGCAAGAGATACCTGTATAAGGGTGTTTGCAAATGGTTGTTGATGGAAATAAAAACATCCAAGCGGGTTTTCTGTATGCGCTGGGGTATTTTTTACCCAGCATATGGGGGAGGGAAGGGCCAATATTTGTTGCGTTATCTTTTTTTTGAATCTCGATACTTTTTTCAATTTGAGACTGTATTTCAGGGATTAAACTGTGGCTTAAAATCGTTGTTCTGTCTTTATTGCCTTTACCATTTTTTACAATTAATGCCCCTTTATCAAAATCGATATCTTGCACTCGTAATCGTAGGCATTCGGTTATTCTTAATCCAGAACCGTATAAGATAGAGAAAATTAAACGATCACGATCATTCAGTTTTTCCAAAATAGTTGCCACCTCAGACGGTGATAACACAATGGGAATACGGCGCCCTTGCTGAGCGTATTTAAAATCTAAATCACCAAACGGTTGCATTAGAATTTGATTGTATAAAAACGCCAAAGCGTTCAACGCGGTTTTTTTAGTATTAATGGCCACGTTTCGTGAGTTGGCCAAATACGATAAAAACATCTTCACATGTTCGGCATTTAACTTGGCAGGATGCTGACGACCATGGTATCGAATGTAATGTTTGATCCAGCCTATATAGGTTTTCTCGGTGCGAATGCTATATCCACGCATGCGCATGGTTTCCCGATTTTGAGTTAAAAAAGGACTTTTAGACATGATATTTCTCGTAGTAAATATACTGTATAAATAAACAGTATATTTTTAAGGGAA
>CAJXIT010000507.1 GCA_913054055.1 uncultured Thalassolituus sp. | reverse complement strand
CCAGCTTGCAAATGGTCTTACCGTTATTTTATCTCCAGATGATTCAGACCCTTTAGTACATGTGGATGTTACTTATCACGTTGGCTCTGCCCGTGAAGATATCGGGAAGTCTGGTTTTGCTCATTTCTTCGAACATATGATGTTTCAAGGTTCTGAAAATGCAGGCGACCAGCAGCATTTCAAAATTATCACTGAAGCGGGTGGCACTTTAAATGGTACAACGAACCGAGACCGTACCAACTATTTTGAAACTGTTCCTGCTAATCAGTTAGAGAAAATGCTGTGGCTGGAATCAGATCGGATGGGTTTTTTGATTGATGCTGTTTCTCAGCGTAAATTTGAAGTTCAAAGGGATACGGTTAAAAACGAACGTGCCCAGAGTTATGAGAATCGACCGTATGGACTCATGTGGGAACGAATGAGTGAAGCCCTTTACCCAGAAGGGCACCCTTATTCATGGCAACCTATTGGTTATGTTGAAGACCTAGATCGAGTTGATGTAAATGACCTGAAAGCATTTTTCTTACGCTGGTATGGTCCGAATAACGCAGTATTAACCATTGGCGGTGATCTTGATGTAGATGACACCTTAGAGTGGGTGAATAAATATTTCGGCACCATTCCAAGAGGACCTGAAGTTGAGCAAGCAGAGAAGCAACCGGCTCAATTAAACCAAGATAAATTTATCACGCTAGAAGATAACATTCGTCAGCCGATGGTTCTGGTCGGTTGGCCGACGACTTATCGTGGTGAAGATAGCCAAGCCTCATTAAATGCGCTGTCTAACGTGTTAGGGGGAGGAACGAATAGTTATCTTTACCAAAATCTAGTGAAAACACAAAAAGCCGTGAATGCAGGATCATTCCAAGACTGTGCTGAGCTTGCATGTACTATGTATGTTTATGCGATGGGAGATTCAGGAGATAAGGGGGACTTGACTGACCTTTATCAAGAACTGATGCAAACATTGGATAAGTTTGAAAAAGAAGGGGTAGCCCAAGAAAGGCTCGATCAAATTACAGGAATGGCAGAAGCTGATGCCGTTTTCGCATTACAAAGTGTGAAAGGAAAAGTGTCACAGTTAGCTTCAAATGAAACCTTCTATGGACAGCCTGATCGTATTGAAACGCAATTAGCACAAATTCGTTCAGTAACTCCTGAAAGTGTCGTGACAGCATATGATTCATTCATTAAAGATCAATCAAAGGTGACACTGAGCGTAGTACCTAGAGGGAAGCTATCTCTAGCAGTACAAGAAGCTACATTTGTTACTCCAGACCGCACACTCCCTGAATATGCGAAAACATCAGAAGAACAGCTTGATGTGAGAAAAGCAGTCGATAATTTTGACAGAAGTGTTATGCCTGAAGTGACCTTTGGCGTAAAAGCGAATATGCCAGAGTTATACCGTGTTCATTATGATAATGGTGCAGAGCTAATTGGATCCGAAACGAGCGAAACTCCAACGGTACAGTTACAAATTCAACTGCCGGCTGGCGAGCGCTATGTTAAAAAAGGACAAGAAGGATTAGCCAGCTTAACATCATCTATGTTGGAAGAAGGATCAACGACTCGAACGGTGGAAGAGCTTCAAGCAGCATTGGATATGCTAGGCAGTAATGTCAGCATTAGCGCTGGCAGCTACACCACATCGATTCCAGTATCGAGCTTAGAAAAGCACCTTTCTGAAACCCTTGAGATCGCAGAAGAAATCTTATTTACACCGAAATTCTCACCTGAAGACTTTGCTAGAGTTAAGAATCAAATGCTAGAAGGCATTGTTTATCAGCACCAACAACCAAGTTGGATGGCATCTCAGGCAACCCGCGAAGTGGTATTTGGCGATAGTATTTTCGGTCGTGTAAGCGACGGGACAAAGCAATCTATAGAAAAGTTAACGCTTGAAGATGTAAAACGCTTCTATAAAGAGCATTACACACCAGAGGGGGCGCATATTATTGTCGTCGGTGACATTTCAAAGAGAGCGATTAAAAAGCAATTAGCATTCTTTGAAAGCTGGAAAGGTGAAGCAGCTCCTATTGTTCGCCCTGAAGCCGTTCACACACTCGACAAGCAAAGTTTGTACTTAGTGGATAAGCCTGGAGCGCCACAAAGTATCGTGCGTTTAGTGCGTCGAGGGTTGCCTTTTGATGCTACCGGAGAGCTTTATCAAAGCCAATTAGCGAACTTTAATTTAGCGGGTAATTTTAATAGCCGTATCA
>CAJXIT010000506.1 GCA_913054055.1 uncultured Thalassolituus sp. | reverse complement strand
TAATTCAGGTCTTTTCTTCATTTGAAAAGAGTCGAGTTGAATCTGCATGTCTGGAAATTAAAAACGTCTTTCCCAACGCTCAGCTTATTGGCGCAAGCGCGAACCACTTTATTCGTAAAGGTGAAATAGAGCATCAAGGTCTTTACCTTATTATTACTCGTTTCTCGTCAGTTTCCCTTTCTTGTAGCCTTGCCTCGTATAGCGATGACTTAGCCGCTGACAGTGCGCAAATGTGGCACCAATTAGAATGTACTAAGCACACTCAAGCCATTATTTGCTTTGCTGATCGAATGAATATGAGCAAGCAAGCGCTTTTCTCCTCTTTCAATCATTCTCGATTACAGATCCCAATTGCTGGTGGTGCTTCAACGATTACTGATTATGGTCGCTGGGTCATGTTGGATGGTCGTTGTTATGAAAATGCTTATGTGATGGTGGCCCTACATGGTTCTGATTTAGCGATTTCCAAAGGCTTTTACACAGAGTGGAATCCGATAGGCAAAACCTTCCGGGTGACTGCTGCTGAGGGAAAGCTCGTGTATGAATTGGATGGTCGCCCTGTTAGAGAGCTCTACAATCATTATTTAGCGGATGGTCTAGAAGTACCTTTAGAGCAACTGCATGACTTCCCCTTAATGGTGGGTGAGCCTAAAGACCAAAGTATCTATTTGCCGATGAAAATCGTCGACGACAATGCGCTTGAGTTTAATGGGGAGTTTAATGTAGGTGATGAAGTCCGTTTTTGTTACGACCATCCATCACTGACTCTTGAACAAGTGCGAAATGGTGTTCAACAGGTGGCTAATCACGGCCCTGAGCAGTTTTTCATCTATAACTGTACCTCGCGTCTTGATTTCATTGAAGGCAACCAAGAAGTGACTGTATTCCAAAATTTGGCAGACAGTTTTGGTGTGTATTGTATGGGGGAGCTATACAGGGATGATGACCAGCAGCGACTATTGCACCATAGTCTGACTTATATAGCTTTGAGAGAAGGGGACCGCTCCAGAGATCAAGCCGCACCTATCAATAAAACAGCCAGTGCAATATCGCCACTATTTTCTTTGATCCGAAATGCGCTTGTTGATGTTGATGACATGAACCAAACCATGACAAGCAAAATACAAAAACAAGCGACAGAGCTGACAGCCAGTTATCGAGTAGATCGCCGGACTCGGTTACCTAATCGTAGTGTATTGAGAGAAAAACTCGCACAGATGAAGCCTTCAAGCCACTTATTGAGCTTAAAGGTGCGCAATTTCAGCCAGATAAATGAAAAATATGGTTATCACGTTGGTGATCAGCTGTTGAATGACTTAAGTGAATATTTTCAAAAAGCCCTCTGGAAGTCATTTGATAAAAACTGCTTGTTGTACAGTATTGGTATCGGTGAGTGGGCGGTTGTATTTGAAAGCATGCAAAGTGAAGAATTCATACAATTGCGCTTCTCTGAGTTTGCAGACATAACAGAGCATGTGAACTTTGAGCCAATGGGATTACCTGATATTGATTATTTATCGGTGTCTTTAAGTGCTGGGTTAGCGAGCCGTTGCGATTTTCCAAACCTATCGACTGACGATTTGCTGCTTAAGTCGATTGAAGCTCGTCGTGATGCGGCGCGTAATAATAAACACTTAGTGAATGCTCGAACCTTAATTAAGTTAGAGCAAGAAAGACAAGAGCAACTTGGCTGGCTATCTTGTGTGAGCCGTGCTGTTTTACATAAAAATGTGGTTGCCTGTGCTCAGCCTATCGTGGCAGCGCATACCCACCAAGTGGAAAGCTATGAATGTTTAGTTCGTATTGAAGAAGATGGGCAACTCATAGCACCAGGTAAATTCCTTCCTATTATTGAAGGCACCCACCTATATACTCGTCTCAGTCGACAAATGATTACTCGAACGTTTGAGTGCATGAGTGAAAGAACCGATTCTTTTTCGATAAACTTATCTCCTCAAGATCTAACCAATGAGAAAACCTTATATCACTTGGAAGATGCGATTGGGTTGATCAGCCACCCGCAACGCATTGGGTTAGAAGTACTAGAAACCGAGCAAATTAAGGATTACAGCCGGTTGATTGAGGTGTGTAATCACTTCCGTGATTTAGGGGTGAATATAATTGTGGATGATTTTGGGTCTGGATACTCGAATATTGATGAGATATTAAAACTCGAACCACAAATCATCAAATTGGATGGAAGCTTGATTCGTAATATTGACCAAGATG
>CAJXIT010000505.1 GCA_913054055.1 uncultured Thalassolituus sp. | reverse complement strand
CCCGTTACTTATCTGATATTTATGAGTAACGATGGTGAGCATTTACCACCTACGCTTCTATCTTTACATTTAGACCATAGAGTTCGCGCACAGGGTGCGACTCCTACGATTAAAATATGCCAACTGAAAATCTAGACATCAGCCACAAACTTCAAGAGTTTTTTGAAAATCATTTGCCCATTACTGATTTTATGGGCTTGGCTCTCGATCAATACGATGGCAAGCAGCTGTCATTAAAAGCCCCTTTGGCCCCAAACATTAACGACAAGCAGACGGCATTTGGCGGCAGCCTTTATAACGCATGTGTCATGGCGTGCTGGGGCTTTGCCTATTTAAAATCGTTAGAAGCAGGGCTAGAAGGCAGTCAAGTGGTGGCCGGTGGCAGCATTAAATATAAAGCCCCTGTTGATAAAGACTTTATTGCAGTATGCGAAGCGCCAGAGGCTGACGTGGTTGAGCATTTTATTGACGGCTTTAAACGTCATGGCAAAGGCAAAATTACTTTAAAGTCCACCATCACTTGCAATGGCAAGGTGGCGGTAGAGTTTGAAGGGTATTACGCCATTCTGACATCCTAACTGGAACATACCCCATTAGGTCTGAACCGAATTACCATTAGATTTAACTCGGTTTCAGACTAAACTTGCTCTATTACAATAAAAACATGTATCAATTAGAGCTATGAGCGAACCACAACGCACCATTCAGTATTCAACCGTTTCAGCCAATCTTGAAGGCCTGCTTAAACTATTGCAAAGCGATAATAAACTTCATTTATTACCTGAAATTCAAAAACAGATTTCTGAATATCAACCGGATGATGAAGATCGCGTCCCCCTTAGCCAAGTATCCAAAAACATTCAAATCATTGCCAACCTTATTGATGATGAAAGCTTTGGCTGCAAAGTGGTGAATGCCATTGACCTTAACCATATTCCGCTGTTTAGTACCCTATCTCAATGTCAGTTAATTACGGAGCAGCAAGGTGCAAACATTCCCGTTAATGTTTTAATTACACTGATTGCCCGTTACTTTTCGGTGATTACAGAAGTGGTGAATCTTGAAGTTAATTTTTATGATAAGTCTATTGAACTGGTGCTTAACCCTACCCTGCCAGGTGAAGTGTCTCATCATCAAATTGAAGGCGCTGCCGTGGGTATCTATCGAATTATTTGTTCTTTAAGTGCATCTAGCTTAAACAAAATACAGTTTAGCCATGGGCTAGCTAATAATTTTGACTACAAAACTATTTTTAAAGTTGGCCCTGAATTTTCATCCCTCAAAAACTCAATGATATTTTCATGTATAGATGCCGCGGACAACATGAATCAGCAAACATTATATACGGCAAGCAGTATTCAACGATTATTTGATCAGCAATTCCCTGAAACCAATGATAGGTCTCGCTGCCAACATATTATTCAAAGTATTTTAAGCTTTGGTGAGCCAACTCGAGAAAATGTATCTGATATTATGAACATCAGCGTCAGTACCTTACAGCGAAAGTTGAAATCTCAAAATACTAACTTTAAGGAATTACTGTTAAGCGTTAGAAAAGACACCGCCCACGATCTATTAGTTAACAATAAGCGCAGCCCATCCGAACTGGCATTTTTGTTGGGCTACCAATCAAGCAGCCAGTTTTTTAAAGCATTTAAAACTTGGTTCAATATGACACCAAGCGAATATAAGTCTGCCAACAAATAATTTTCAATTGGTTTATTACACAAAAAAGGGGGAACACTGGTGTTCACCCAAAGAGACAACACTCAATAATAGGTTAATTACAAACTGCTATACGCATCGCAGCCTAACGCTTCAAACTCTGCTTTTGTAAAGTATTCTGCCGTAGGTAAATAATCCCCCATCACAGTACTTTCATCACCTGGGGTAGTCGTATTTTGCACCGCTTGGTCAAAGCCATTTACAGGCAACATATTTCTGACCAAAATCAATGCATCTTCTACATTGTCCTGTTGACCATCAACTATTGAGAAACCATCACCCGCTTCTGACCATGGTAAATAATCAATACCACACTCTGAACTTACATTACTCGGCTTGTCTGCTGCTTTTGAAGTCACAATTAGGCATTTACCATCTGGTTGAATTGTAATTTGCTCGTCATACAAACACGCTTCTACTTTTTGCGAATAATATTCATTTTGGCAAATAGACCAGTAACGCAATTCAGCCGAACGTTCATCATAAGTTTCAACACCATTTAGTGT
>CAJXIT010000504.1 GCA_913054055.1 uncultured Thalassolituus sp. | reverse complement strand
AGGTACCTACATTTTTATGGCATGTTCAACGTTTGTCACTCAGAACGCCACTATGACAGACCCGTCACGGATAATTGGTCAAATCATTACAGGGATCGGATTTTTGGGAGCTGGGGTCATGCTCAGCAAAGGGAGAAGTGTTTATGGTGTCACCAGTGCCGCAACCATATGGGCTTTAGCCGCAATCGGCATTTGCATCGGTATTGGGCAACTGGCCAGTGCCATTAAATTATCAGTGGTTGTAGTGATCGTTTTATTTGGCGTGGATCTATTTGAAGAACATACTCAAAAAATCAGTAAACGTATGCATAGTCGGTATACCACCTGGAGAGATAAAGATAACGAATAACACATTTCGTTATCTTTATTCTACAAAGCATGTGAGT
Organism: uncultured Thalassolituus sp.; assembly: GCA_913054055.1. Taxonomy (GTDB): domain Bacteria; phylum Pseudomonadota; class Gammaproteobacteria; order Pseudomonadales; family Oceanobacteraceae; genus Bermanella. The sequence goes on along the minus strand of CAJXIT010000504.1, from coordinate 1,853 downwards.
GGCATTACGACAGCTCTTTGTATTCCAAGTTAAAACCTGCTTTATTGGTTTGACCTAAATGCTCGACCAAAGATGGCAAGCCTTCCTTCAGCTGACCTTCTAAATTCCATGGCGGATTTAAAATAAACAAGCCACTGCCATACATGCCAGCTTCTTCGTCTTTTCCTGAGACCCAGAAATTCACTTCTAACGTACTCTTTGCCCCCAGTTGTTTTAACTTACTTACCATTTTTTCACTGGCGTTTTGTTTATTATTTCGATTAATCAGCGGGTACCAAACAACATACACACCTGTGGCAAAACGCTTTAAGCTTTGCTTGATATTATCAACCACCAAGTCATATTCTTTTGGCTGTTCATACGGAGGGTCTATGACCACTAAAGCGCGTTTTGTGGGTGGTGGTAGAATGGCCTTTAGTCCGGAAAAACCATCAGCCTGCTCAACCTTAATAGAACGATCACCGCCAAAGTTACGGTTGAGCAATTTATAATCTTGAGGATGTAATTCAAATAAACGCGCTCTATCTTGCTTTTCTAAGCATTGAGCAACAAACCATGGGCTGCCTGGATAGAGCTTTAATTGATCAGACTTATTTAATTGTTTGATGATTTCCAAATAGGAATCGAACACATCAGGTAGGGCTGTTCCCCACAGCCTTTCTATGCCTTGCTTTGACTCACCTGTTTTCAACGATTCTTCACTGTTTAAACTGTAAACCCCTGCCCCACTATGGGTATCCACATACCAGAACGGCTTACCTTTTTTACCCATGTATTCTGCCATCAAAACACAAGCCCAATGCTTTAATACGTCGGCGTGATTACCAGCATGAAAGCCGTGTCGATAACTTAACATTCAATAAACCTTATTTTAAACCTGTTATATAAAAAACAAAAAAGCGGCCAATGGCAGCTAACTGAAGAACACAGCTAACAGAAAAGTGATTGCCAGATCTATTTCAAAACCAAAATCAAACAACCTAACCAGCAATGATGTAACCCACATCACTATGCGTTCATCACTAATGGTTAACCAGCCAACAGACAATAATGACGTTATATATCACACAGAGTGTTGCTTAGGACGTTTCACATGGCTCTATCTTAGAATCTAATTTTTGGGGACCCCGTTAAGAAAACGGGGTTATCCACCAGTTGTGTTCATAAACCTTAAAATTTGTACATCTTGTGCCAGGTCGAACTCATGACGTTCGGGTTTGATCATCATGGCTTCACGAATCACTTGCTTCAAAGGTTCTAACTCATTCGGGTGTTTTCTCACCACCGCTTTTAAATCTACACTGTGTTCGTTACCTAAGCATAGTAACAATCTACCTTTTGCGGTAACTCTTACCCGATTACAGGTACTACAAAAATTATGGCTGTGAGGGGATATAAATCCTATTCGACTACTATGGCCATCATTAAAACGCCAATATCGACTGGGGCCACCGCTTTTTTCATCGATTGCGGTCAAATCATAATTTTGTTCTATGACGTCTCTGATATAGGCACTGTCGATAAACGTGAGTGCTCGATCATGATGCTCAATCTGCCCAAGGGGCATTTCTTCAATAAAGCTGATATCCAGTTGGTTGTCTCTTACATACTCTACTAAATCCAAGATTTCATCGTCATTCTGACCTTTGAGAATCACTGCATTCAATTTAATTCGTTTAAATCCCGCCTCTTTTGCTGATTGAATACCCTTAAGCACAGTATTCAAATCTCCGGTACGGGTTAAGGCTTTAAATCGATCTGGCTGTAAACTGTCCAAGCTTATGTTCAGTCTATCCAAACCAGCGCACTTTAAAGGACCTGCCAAGCTGGGTAATTGGCTGCCATTGCTTGTC
>CAJXIT010000503.1 GCA_913054055.1 uncultured Thalassolituus sp. | reverse complement strand
CTGAACAAAAAGGATTCATAGAATCAGGGGGTGTGATAAAGATTCATGATCAATCAAAAAGAATCAGTTTTGACATTGATTTAGACAATGCTAGAAAGCGAGGTCTATTTATTAGCAGTGATTTGATTAGCTTAGCCAGAAATATCAAGAGGTTAAGTGAATAAATGCTGAAATTTGAGAATTTCATTCTTAATTTAAATATCAAGCACAAAATAATTGTGCTTGTTATAGCATCGATTTTATTATCCTTTACAACGTCTGCTGTTTTATTCTCAATATATGAGCGAGAAAGTTACATTCAATCCATGATTGAAGAACTTGAAATACTAAGCGATGTCATATCAAAACGATCTGCTGCAGCCTTACTCTTTAAAGACAAACAAGTTGCTACCACTAATTTAGAATCTCTGGCGGCAAAGAAGAATATCATTGCAGCCTGTATATACGATAAAAACAATAAAATGTTTGCAAACTTTTTTAGAGAAAATAAAAAATTCAACTACTGCCCATTACTACCTTACAACGGACCTGACACGTACACAGAAATAAATAATGATATTTCAAAATTGGTCAAACCCATTATTTTTTCTGGCAAAACAATCGGCTGGGTATACATAGAAACCAACATGGTTTGGCTGTCTGACCGAATGAAAAAACTGGTATTATTGGCTATCTTCATTGGTTTTATCGCCACAGGGGTTTCATTACTGTTTGCCATGCGTGTTCAACGCTACATTTCCCAACCGATCATCAATCTACAACACATATTAAGAACCATCACCAAATCAAAAGATTATTCTTTACGAGCAAGAAGAGTCAGCTCAGATGAGTTTGGCGAGTTGGTTGATGATTTCAATAGAATGCTGCACATGGTTCAAGAAGCTAATCTAAGGCTTTCAGATGCTGTGGAAGAGATTAAATCGCAGAAACAAGCAAGTGATGACAAAGCCATTGGTGCTGAAGAACGTACATCGGCTATCAAAGACTTTTTCGCTGGTGTAAGCCATGATCTAAAACAACCCCTTTCTGCCATTAACTTATTTTTAGGCGTACTAGAAAACGAAAAAAACGATGATAAGAAAAAGATGTATATCGAAAAGGTTATGGAATCTTCAAATAACTTAAATGCACTATTTGACGAGCTACTAGACATGTCACGCATTGATCAAATCATGAATGATGTGAATCTTACTAGAGTGTATCTGCCTGACCTCATGAGTAAAATTGTGAAAGATTTTGAAGTACTTGCCAACGATAAAAACTTAACCCTGAGAACACGGTGTGGCGAATTATACGTGTATTCCGACCCAACCATGCTTGAAAGAATCATTCGAAACTTATTAGCCAACGCCGTTCGCTATACTCAACACGGCGGCATATTATTAGCCTGCCGAACAAAAGGCGATCAAGCCTCTATCGAAATTTGGGATACGGGTATTGGCATCCCTGAAAATGAACAGGAGTCCATATTTGGCCGCTACACCCAATTAAATAATCCAGAACAAGAATCAGTTAACGGATTTGGGCTCGGTCTATCCATTGTTTCCCGTTTAACCAATGCGCTGGGGCACAGCCTATCATTATTTTCACGGCCTGAACGTGGCACTGTTTTTAAACTATCATTACCGCTTTTAAAAGAAGCAAAAAAAGCAAAAGATTTAATGGTTCAATTAACAAACAGCGAGCATATTCTAGGTAAATACGCCATCATCATTGACGATGAAAAAGACATTGCTGAAGCCATGTTAGCCACTGCCGTTGCTTGGGATATAGAAGCCGACGCCGTTTGTTCCATTAAAGATCTTAAAACGCTTTTACCTAATGTAAGTCATGCACCTGACATTGTTATTACAGACTACACTTTATCCGAAACCGAAACGGGTTTAATGGCCCTTGAGATCATTGAAGAGTTTTTTGACAAGCCCATTTCCGCTATTGTGGTTACGGGAGAAAAAGACCCTGAAATATTAAATGAAATTGAATATACCGGGTGCCATTATTTACCAAAACCCGTCAACCTTATGCACTTAAAAGAAAAGTTTGATTCTGTTATCACTAACTCGTCTTACAAATAACCTTTATTAAGCATTTATGTTCTGATTTTAAACAACAGAGCATTCTTTGACATACCATCTGACACTTCCACATTTAGCTGATAGATTTTTTGTGCTTGTAAGTGTTCTCGGTTAATGATTTTTCCAGTTTCATTGTTGATCATAAACTTATCAGAATCCTCTCCCT
>CAJXIT010000502.1 GCA_913054055.1 uncultured Thalassolituus sp. | reverse complement strand
ACCAATGGACATGACATTTATATATGGGATGACGTTCAAGGTTATCCGCCAAGAAAGATCTATGGATACTACTCAAAAAGTTCATTGCAACATTTAGTTAAATTCCAGCGAGTAGAAAAGAAAAAGCTATCAGATGTCACTATCGATGCAGGCATTGCAGGTCGTCGCTATCAGTTAGAAACCATTTCTCGCGTACACGACACGTTTGAGAAAAAACGCAGAAAATCATTAATAGTACAAGCAACGGGTACAGGTAAAACTCGTGTCTCAATTGCACTAACTAAATCCCTACAAGATGCAAAATGGGCAAAGCGTATTCTGTTCTTATGCGATAGGAAAGAATTGCGTAAACAGGCTGACCAAGCTTTTGTAGAATTCTTGGGTGTTAAGCCATACGTTGTAGGTAAAAGTGCTAAAAAATACGAAAGCACTGCTCGTATATTCATTGCTACTTATCCGGGGATGATGGGCATTTATGAAAAGTTTGATGTTGGCTATTTTGATTTAATTGTTGCCGATGAATCACACCGTTCTATCTATAACGTATTTGGCAATATCTTTAAATACTTTGATTGTTTACAAGTTGGTTTAACCGCTACGCCAGTAGAAATGGTTTCGCGGTCAACATGTCAATTGTTTGATTGTGGCTATAAAGATCCCACTGCTAATTACCCGTTAGAAAAAGCAATTGAGCAAGAGCATCTTGTGCCTTATGAAATTGTCACTATGACCACTAAGTTCATGCGAGATGGTATTAATCAGAAATCGTTAACTGATTTACAAGTAGCAGAGCTAGAAGATCAAGGCGAAGACCCTAACGAATTTGAGTTTGACTCAAAAGACATTGATAAGGCTATCTTAAACAAAGATACCAACCGTAAAGTACTCCGAAACTTAATGGAAAATGGAATCAAGGACAAAGACAATCAATTAATTGGTAAGTCTATTATCTTTGCGAGACGAATCGATCACGCTCGTTTGCTTAAAGAACTGTTCGATGAAATGTATCCAGAACTAAGTAATGGCTTTTGTGAAGTTATTCACTCAGATGAACCGCGAGCAGAAGCATTGATCGAACAATTCAAAGTGACTGAGGAAGAAAAGGCTAAAGATCCATCGTTACCAGACCCAATAACACTGGCGATATCAGTTGATATGTTAGATACCGGAATTGATGTACCAAGTGTGGTGAACCTTGTCTTTGCTAAACCTGTTAAATCGAAGGTTAAGTTTTGGCAGATGATAGGCCGTGGTACACGCTTATGTGAAAACTTATTTGGTAAAGGAAAACATAAAACACGCTTCCTAATTTTTGATCACTGGAACAATTTTGATTACTTCGAATTTGAATACGAAGAAGTCGAGCCAACTAATAGCAAGTCACTCGCGCAAAGGCGTTTCGAGTTAAGAATGTTACTAGCATCGACTGTGCTAAATAAACTAGAAATCCCAGCGTTTGAAACGGTAATCAAGTTAATTCAACAAGACATTGTAGCCTTAGATACCAAGAACATTAATGTACGTGACAATTGGCAAATCGTCGAACAAATGTCAGACGCTAAGCTGTTAAAACAATTTGCTAAGCCTACAGTCGCATTACTTGAAAGCGAAATCGCGCCATTGATGAACTGGCTTGATATTCGTGGGCAAAGCAAAGCGCTACGTTGGGATTGTTTAATCGCCAAAACACAAACAGAATTATTATTAAATCCTCAAGCAATTGGTGAGCTTAAATTTGAAATCAAAGATGTGTTAGAACGCTTACCTAAAAATACAGCTCAAGTGCAAGCTAAAGCCTATGAAATCAAGTTTTTGATGGATGACAATAATTGGCACTGCATCACATTTGATGAGCTAGAGCTACATCGTATTGCGTTAAGAGAAGTCATGTATTTACTAGAAGGTGAAATCCTGCCGCCGAATCCCGGACCTAAGTATACGGATGTAATGGAGGATGACGCTGAAACAGAATACAAAGCGAGAGTAACGAATATTCACACGGTTGATTACAAAATCTATCAGCAAAAAGTGCAGGAAGCGTTAGAACCTATTTTTGAAAGTGATCCAGTTATTCAAAAAATCAGAAATGGGCAACCCGTTACTGAAGACGAAATTGTGCAACTCAATGGTGTTATCCATGCCAAATACGCTGACTTGGATATTGAAACGCTTAAAACGTTTTATCCAGACACTACTGAGACACTAGACAAGTTGCTTCGCAGTATTGTTGGCATGGATACTAAATATATTGAA
>CAJXIT010000501.1 GCA_913054055.1 uncultured Thalassolituus sp. | reverse complement strand
GTTCATCTGAGTCAGGTGTTTCAAATTTAATACGTAACTGCTCTTCAATTTCACCTTCGACTAGGGCTTTCAATTCATCATTATCCCAGGGTTTGGTGAGGTATTGATGAATTTTCCCCTCATTGACTGCGCGTACAGTACTTTCTTGGTCGCTGTATCCTGTTAAAAGAATACGCCGACTTAACGGGCTTAATTCTATAGTAGATGCTAGAAAGGTAGCTCCATCCATTTCAGGCATGCGCATGTCGGAAACAATAATGTCTACTGGGTGTTGTTTTAAAATTTCTAAACCTTCCATTCCTGAGGAGGCGGTTTTCACAGCGTATTTCTTGCCACGAAAAACACGGTTCAAAGCGGTCAGCATTTGCTTTTCATCATCTACAAACAGAATCGTTGTTACGTCATTCATGCAGCCTCCTCAATCTATATTGACTGTATTCCAACCTGTCTAAGCTGTCTAATATTAAAATAGTCTAAAAAATGACTATTGTTTAGCCAGTTTTAAGCTAAATTTATAAAATATTTCACAGTAATGGTGGGCTCATGGCCAATAAGGTGTTTACCACTGGTGAAGTAGCAAAGTACACGGGTGTTAATTTTCGCACCGTCATTAGGTGGATTGAAAGAGGGGAGCTAGCTGGATATAAATTACCAGGTAGGGGTGACCACAGAGTGACCTTGGAGAACTTATTATCATTTTTAAAAGATAATGAAATTCCGGTTCCTTCTGAGCTTCAAGCGACGGGGAATAAAGTATTGATCGTTGATGATGATGAAGCGATGGCTAAAGCCATTAAGCGTGTTTTAAAGCGTAATGGCTGGCAGGTAGAGACGACAAATAATGGATTTGAAGCCGGTATGAAATTAAGTGAATTTCAGCCAAATTTATTAATTTTGGATTTAAAGATGCCACATGTGGACGGATTTAAAGTACTTGCATTGACTCGTAAAAAATATTCTTCAAAAGAGTTAAAAATAATCATCATAAGTGCGGAACCGGAGTGCCAATTACAGTTAGCGCTTGAACAAGGTGCTGATGATACTTTATCTAAACCATTTGATAATGATCAGTTATTAAGTGTTATTAGTTCCATCTTCAATCAATAGAGGTGTTTTATGCAGGGTATTATATTCAATGCACTTGAAGAGTTTGTTCTTGACAATGCAGATATGGAAACATGGAATTGTATAATTGAAGAAACAGACTTATCAAGTAATGGAGCATATACATCAGGTGTAACGTATGATGATGAAGAAATCGTAGCTTTGGCTACCACACTATGTGAAAAGTTAAATTTACCCTTGAGCGATGGGCTAAAAGTATTTGGTGAGTTTTTATTTGGTTTTCTTATTAACCGGGGGCCTATTGAGTTAAAAACGTATAAAACGCCTCAATTACTTTTACAAGACTTAGAAGGAGTTATTCATAAGGACGTTAGGCGTATTCATCCTGATGCATACACGCCATTTTTTGAATATTCTGTTATCAATGATTGTGAAGGGGAATTAGTTTACAGAAGCAAAAGAAAGTTATGCTCAGTGGCAGAGGGGTTAATACATGGTCTCGCCAAGCATTTTTCTAAAGAGGTGAAGCTTAATCATATTCAATGCATGCATAATGATTACGATGAATGTAAATGGAATATCAAATTTTCATAGCATTATTGACTGCCCTAAGAGGTATAGCCTATGCCAGATGCTTATCAAAAAGCTTATGAGCGAGAAAAGCAAGCAAGGCTTTCTGCGGAAAAATTGCTTGATGAAAAAACGAGAGAAGTGCAATCCAGTATTGATATGATTCAACATCAATTTAATGATTTGATGGCTCAGAAGAATGAATCAGATTATTTATTAGCGATTGCTAGACTTAGCCAGGATGAAGACGGGTTAGAGTCTATGTTAAGTCGTTATTTACAGTCATCTATTGATTACATTGGCGCTAAATTCGGTCGATATAGTTACCTTATGGGTGGAACGTTAATCAATAGTTCTTTACTCGGTAGCGATTCAGATCTTTCAGAATATAGTGTTGGTCAATATAAAACACTCTATAGCTTGGAATCTAGAGTAAGTATCGATGTTTTAGAGCTTGGTGATACTGCAATACAGTGTGTGCTGAAACAACACAATTTGGATCGAATTATTTTTTTACCAATTAAATGTTTTGGAAAGGTTGTTACAGTATGTGAGTTCTTTCTTGAATTAGGGGTAGAGGTTAATAATTCGATACTAGATCAGTGTGAGCTGTCTTCTA
>CAJXIT010000500.1 GCA_913054055.1 uncultured Thalassolituus sp. | reverse complement strand
GGACAGCAAATTATTAAAATCTTTTTTGTTTTTTGAAGCAAATGGGTAGGCCGTCCAGTCACTGGATGTAAAGGCATTCATGAATGTATTCAAAGAACGACGAATCATCATGAAAAACGGATCCCGTACAGGGTAATTTTTACTGCCACATAGCGCAGTATGCTCTAGGATATGTGCAACACCCGTTGAGTCCATGGGCATGGTTCTAAGCGCCACTAAAAATACATTCTCAGAATTATCACTGGCAAGATGGTAGTGCTTGGCCCCAGTTTTTAGGTGGTCGTACTCTTCAACTACCAAATTTAAAGAGTCTATTTCTTGTGTTCTTACCAACTTGAAACTTGAATGAGGCATGTATACCTTAACCTTAAATAGACGTATCAAAATATGGTGCTTAGAATACCTTAAAACAGGCTTAATGAGAGCCATTTTCAACAAATAACATTGAAATTTATTTATTCAGTTAATTTGTGGTTGTTTTTTAATCAGAAATAAATAGCAGGCAATAAAAAACCCCTAATGCAGAGCAAAGGGGCTTTACGGTATCGTACGTTTTTATTGGTAAGGCTAAACCCTAAATTGACTTGTAATTTTTCTCAAGCCATTTGAAATACTTAATAAAGACTCGCTTGCTGCCTCAACCTCTTGAACATTCTTAACGGCTGCATCCGCGTTTGAACGAATACCTTCAACATTGGTTTTAATATCATTACTGACTTTTTCTTGTTCACCAGTGGCGGAAGCTATTTCGGTATTCATTTGAGTGATTGAGCCTACCTTCTCAGTAATAGTCGCCAAGGATGCATCTGTTTTAGCTGCTTGCTCCACACTGGCTTTAGCTTGCTCTTGGCTATGGGACATAACTTCAGCGGCACTTTGTGCAGCTGTTTGCAGCTCCTCAATAACCCGCTGTATCTCCTGCGTAGAATCTTGAGTTCTAGACGCTAAAGTTCGAACCTCATCTGCAACAACAGCGAAACCTCGACCCTGCTCACCTGCCCTAGCCGCTTCAATTGCAGCATTCAGAGCCAGAAGGTTGGTTTGCTCTGCAATGCCTTTAATAACATCCAGTATTGTACCAACGTTTTCGGTATCGGCCTCTAATTTGCTTATTACATTCGCCGCTCGCTCTACTTCACCAGCTAGGTCGTTAATTGATTCTACTGATTGCGTTACCACGCTACGGCCGGCCTTAGCCTCAGCATCTGCTTCTTTTGCGGCGTCTGCAGCACTTGATGCATTTTGAGCAACATTTTGTACGCTACTAAACATCTCATCAACCGATCGTGTTACCTCGTCTGTGGCGCGACTTTGCTCATCAGTAATCTCGCTGGTTTTGGTTGTCATGGTGCCAAGGTCATCGGACACAGTTGCCAGTGGTGCGATTGATTTAACCACCTCATTGATACTTTCATGCAGTTTATCCATAAATAGATTAAACCAATGTATAAGATCACCAATTTCATCTTTGCTATCTTGAGTGATTCGCTTGGTTAAATCCCCTTCACCCTGGGCGATATCTTTAAGCGATACCAGCATGGTGTTTATGTTTCGAGTGATCAGGATCACGATACTGGCACTGATCAGTACAATGGTTAGAATAGCAATTACGCTCAAGGTTAAAGTGGTGACAAGTGCTTGGCTAGTAGCTTCGTTAGATTCAGAAACCGTTAAGTTGAATGCTTGTAGAGCAGCTTCATTAAAACCACCCAGCTGGCGCTTGGTTTTAGAAAGCGTTTCATTCATCTTCTGAACCAGTGTTGGCATTTCAGATGGATCTAAATCACCATTTACCATGCCCTCTGATAGTCTTAGAGCCACGGTAAAATAGCCATTTACAGTACGCTTTGTGAGTTCAAGTTCTTCTGTCTTGGCTGGCCACAGGTTTTCTTGCTCATCAATTTTCTCTAGCAGTTCTTTATAGGTACGCTTCGCACTGTCAACCACATCGGATTCACCTGTACTAACAGCTGTGTTGAGAAGCTCTTCAATACGGTTGATGCGAACGATATTCTCACGGCTTGACTGCACAACAGGAAAGTATAGGTCCTGAATTTGAGTTAATCGTTCTGTATTTTTGCTGTTAATTTGGGCGTTAACAGCCAGTGTGGCTATAAAGCCAATTACCGCAATGGCTGGGATTACCAGTATTTTAACTTTAATTGAGAATCGACTTAAAAAATTCATGGGCGCCTCGACAACTTAATCCTTCCCTGTACTTATAACTAAGCATAGACAAAGATTTGCCAAGGTCT
>CAJXIT010000499.1 GCA_913054055.1 uncultured Thalassolituus sp. | reverse complement strand
TAAATGCTCGAACTCCCGCTTATATCGAATCATTTATCCGTCGGCAATAGTTAAAAATCAATTCGCCTCGCAATATGAGGCGAATTTAACAGCTATTTGTCTCAGTAGTGATAATATGAATTGTAAATTTTAGAGCCTACGCTCTAACTAAATAATGTCCAGGTACGTGCTAGCGGAATACTTCTGGCACGTTTCTGTCGGGTGGACGACACTTGTTACCAAGTGCCGTCTCCCTAAGAACCCAGCGTGCAACTTTCACTGCACTGGGCTCAAGCCTCATCTAAAGTATCGTTTGATACCCAGCAATTAAAACAAAGGTGAGACAGGTGTAGACCAAGCATTACGACACTTATCTGGTTGTTTTCGCCTTTTTAAATAATCAGCGAACTCAGGATTATAAGCTGTAACTGGGCTTTTTATCTTCACATGCCTTTTTATGGGAGTTTGGGCTATCTGAACAAGATTAAACTGAGAATCTATATTCGCTATTTTACGCCAACCGTGAAATTGCCATTGCCCTTTACGATTGATGAAGTATTTCATAGCGATCCACCGTCTAGATTTAGTCGGGTGGCGTCGTTTAGCCCAATGCCATAGCATCTCGAATAGCTTATGACTAATGTAGTTGAAAGTTTTCTTGGCAACACTATGACGATAGTAATTCGCCCAACCACGCAGCTTAGGATTCACCAATTTGATGAGGTCGTTCACTGGTATGGTTGCGTGTTTCTTGATGAGTTCACGCAGATTTCGCAGAAACAATAGCACATTGGGTTTACTCGGTTTTATGAGTAACTTCCCTTTGTACTTTCTAAGGTTGAAACCCAGAAAATTAAAGCCATCGTCAATGTGTGTTACCTGTGTTTTCTCTTCAGAGAGAGTCAAGCCACGTTCTTCTAAAAAGTCAGCAATGAGCGGTTTGACTTCATTTACAAGAAATTCCTTTGAATGCCCTGTAACGATGAAGTCGTCAGCATAACTAATAAAGTTGACTCGTTGACCTTTACTCAGTGCAGTGGATTTGACATGTTGTTCCAGCCCTGCAAGGGTCATCAGCATCAAGGTGGGCGATATTATCCCACCTTGTGGTGTTCCCTCGTCAGTTCGATGAAACACGCCTTTATCCATAAAGCCACACTTGAGCCATTGCGATAACATTCGCTTATCGATAGGAACATTATCTAAGAGCCATTGATGTCCAATCTTATCAAAGCAGGCTTTGATATCTGCCTCAAGTACCCATTTAGCTGATTTCTTCTAGCCTAGACAGATAAAGCATTGCCCAATGGCATCTGCTGTACTTCTATTAGGGCGAAAGCCATAACTATTTGGATCGGCTAATGATTCAGAAATAGGCTCTAATGCTAATAAATGCAGTGCTTGTTGAGCTCTGTCTATTATGCAAGGAATACCTAATGGCCTGAGTTTGCCGTTTTTCTTGGGGATATAGATCCGTTTAAGTGGTTTTGCTTGATATCCTTTACGTGAAAGTTTATCAACCGCTTTCATGCGACGAGCATCTGTATTTAAGATGACACCATCTACTCCAGATGTTTTACTACCTTTGTTTTGTGATACACGTTTGACCGCTAACAGCTTAGCCGAACGTGAGTGAGTCAATATCCACTGCAATGCTTTAGCTTTGCCGTGTCTACCTTCTCTTATTGCCTTTGCAATACGCATTTGAAGCTTTAATACATGCGCCTCTACGGCCTGCCAATTGATGGCTTGCCATAGTGCACCGTCAGAAGATGCATTAATTTCATTCGAAATCATCATTTGCTTTTCTCCTTTAATAAAGTTCTTCACACTCTCTTGCAATGAGAGACCAGTCGGAAGTGGGCTCACTTTCGTGATCAGACATAGGCCTGTATCTGCATCATTACAATGCAGCATTGGCTTTCTCCAGCCTCCTTTACCTGCACCACTATCGGCTATCTTCACAGATAACTTTCCCAATGGGAGCGATTCAGGCTTACCGTGTTCCGTATGAAGCGTAATGTCAGTTTAGATGCCCACTCTAGTGCGGAGAGCTATATGACCACGAAAGAGCATTGCCCAATCTCTTTCCAACTCTCATTGCCTTTTTGGCTACAGCGTATTAACCAGTTCCGCTGCTTCTTATATAACGCACCTTACGTGGATTCACATATGTTCATCATACTGACTCCCTAGCACTTACCCGACTTGTGGTTATCAGGAAGAACGTCCTCTCACGATTCTGTTCCCGTCCAATGGACTTCGTTACATTGTCAGACTCGCTAC
>CAJXIT010000498.1 GCA_913054055.1 uncultured Thalassolituus sp. | reverse complement strand
ATGCCGATCTACTGGACGTTTGCCAACTAATATCTGACCGCCTCAATAAAACCACTTTTCACCACACTATGCCCGGATGGGCGTTTAAAACCGTTGGCTACATGCTGAGCTTAATCAGTTTATTTACCCGTAAAGAGCCGGCCATCAGCAGCGAGCAAGCCCAAATTGTGTGTGCGAAGATGCAGGCAAACTGTGAAAAAGCTCAACGTGAGCTGCAATATCACAGTAGTAAGACTTTGGAAGAAATGATCGACATCACTTACCAGTGGTGGCAGCAACGCCGACAAAGTCATATAGAACAAGCCACTATTACCCGCACAAAACTAGACGCAGCTTAACGTATACCTAAATCGATGTGGCAGGTTTAACCAGTACCATTAATAGGCCTTTTTCTTGCCAGATTGAAACTTGATACCCACTTTTAAACATCACAATACTATTATTATCATTCAAACTTGGTATTGAAGAAAATAAATCAGATGTGTTGGTTTGAAACAAAGTCGCGACTCCGCCATTGGATAACTGCATTCGCAATTGAGCAGCACTACTGCCCTGAATTGAACAATAGCGTCCCCCTAACAAACTTTTGTTAAGCAATTTTGTCACCCCTATTTTATCAGAAGCATAGGGAAGGAAACTCAAACTTTCAAAATAGTTCGCCACTGTTTCAAATGCTTGAGCATTTACCTCTAGCGGTTTTAAGTGACTATGATTTTCTACCACTTCAGCAACAATTAACTCAACAATATTGTCTTTCTGATAGTTTTTATATTGATTGATGGCGAACAGAGACACACACACGATTACAAAACATACGGCAGTTAACTGTCTAGTCCAAAAAAACATTCCTGTAGAAGCTTTTTCAGCTTCACCCTGTTCCAGATCCATTAACGAGTCTAATTTATCATCATCTAATTCAATGTTTTCGAAAATACGTTCTGTAGCCTGCTTTAATGTATCTTTCATTTTGCCCCCTTATTATCTTGCTGAACATGTTGAGGCTGTTGCTTAAGATAAAGTTTTAATCGGTGAATTTTAGATAAAACTGTTCCCCGAGACAGCTTAAGTTCCTGTGCCATTTCAGCAGCCGTCATGCCTAGCACGCACCACAAATACAAAATCTCACGTTGTTGATCTTCCAATTTTAGCCAAGCTTTTTGTAACTCTATTTCTGAAATAATAATATTGCTAGGATCTGCCTCAATTAAAGATACGGGGACGTCGTATTCTGTACTTTCCGTCTGTGTACTAGAATCATCCTTTTGTTCTAAATCAGTGTAAGCCGATGTCTGCCATGTTTTTTGCTTTCTTAACTCGTCATACCATGCATTTCTCATTATGGTTCTGATATAAGCCGCTTTATTCTCAATAGTGGAGAAGTCCCCTTTCAAGGCTCGCTCGACTCCAGTTTGCAATAAATCTTCTGCATCTTGTTTTTCAGCTGTCAGCGCCATTGCATATCGAAATAATGCATTCAACCTTTCTTTATTTAAATAATGGGACATAAACTGGTTACCCAAGATTTTTGAATCAAATATGGTAAATGCTCATGCGGGGTTAAGCGACCATCTAATGACATTTTTTCAAGTGAAGTAGGATTATCAAGAACACACATTAAATCGTAAATTTCTACAGGTACCTTTTGCCAAGTGGGCACCCCTTGATTTCGATAAATCACATAATAAATATCATGGGGACCTGGGGAAATGCCATTACTGTCATCAGAAGCTAGTACTTCATCAAAGTCCCAAACACTTTTGTAGGTATAAATGCTATTTAACCGATAAAACTCAGTTTCCACTTGTTCTGTCTCAGTCAAATTAGAGAATTGCTTGGCATTAAAAGCAGGAGTGTTACTTTGATAATAACTGAGGTGCAATAACGCATCTAATTCAGCCATTTCCGTAGCACATCTCGGTATTACATACTGTCCACTGTTAGCTTTTAACCATATTGATAAGTCCAATCCATATTCTGATAGGTTTTGATTGATAGAAGGGTTTTCTGCAATATAATCCGAAAAAATATCTCTGCAAAAGTCTGGAGAAACCAACGTGATAAAACGACGATAGGTTTTATTTAAGCTAGAAAACAAGCTATTAAAATAATTTCCCTGATAAACACGAAACTGCCACGGCAGTGTACTTCCCACATATTCCTTTAATTTTTCTTGTTCGCCTTTTACCATCATATTATAAAAAGTACTCTGATATTCACTAAGCATAAGACACGCCCCTACTTTCTGCCCCCAATAAAGAAGAGGTAAATC
>CAJXIT010000497.1 GCA_913054055.1 uncultured Thalassolituus sp. | reverse complement strand
TCGTAGGTCATTTCCAGGCGCCAAACGCAAAAAAGCCCGCTTTTGTGTCGGGCTTTTTAAATCTGTAATTTTGTCCCGTCCTGAGATAAGTTGACACTTTGGAGACTTATTTATGAAAGCTTCAGGTGCAATCCGCAGTAAACGTACACAACGAGACTACACGTTAGGCTTTAAATTGGCGATTGTCAGCCAGGTAGAAAAAGGCGAACTAACCTATAAACAAGCTCAAGAGCACTACGGTATTCAAGGTCGAAGTACAGTTCTTACATGGTTGAGAAAGCATGGTAGATTAGACTGGACACAACCTATTGAGCACTCTCCTATGTCTAAATCGAAAGAAACACCGGCCCAAAAAATTAAACGCCTAGAGAAGCAAGTTTCTAATCTAGAAATGAAAAATATGATTTATGGCGATATGGTTGAACTGTTAAAAAATGAATATGGTATCGATTTAGAAAAAAAGTACTTAGCCGAGCGCTCTGGATTGCCAAAGAAAAAGGCACCGTAAAGTTAGCGACAGCGAGTCGGCAATTTAATTTATCCAGACAAGCTATTTACCAATGGAAGCAACGCGCTGAATCAAGGGCAGAAAGGCTCAAACCCGTTGTGTCGATGGTGATGTATTGGCGTCAGTTTATGCCTAGAGTCGGGACACGTAAGCTCTATCAGCTCATCAAGCCGCAGTTGGTTGAGCAAGGCATAAAACTCGGTCGGGATGGGCTATTTCAATACTTGAAACAACAAAATATGTTGGTGAAGCCGAGAAAAAACTACACCAAAACAACGAATAGTCATCATTGGCTTAGAAAGCATCCGAATTTGCTTAAAGATAAGATTGTTCAACGAGTAGAAGAAGTCCTAGTTAGTGATATCACCTATGTGAAATCAGATGAAGGAACTCATTACTTATCGCTGGTGACAGACGCATACTCTAGAAAAATAATGGGGTATGAATTAAGTCATGAGATGAAAGCGAGTGATGTAGTTAAGGCGCTGGATATGACGGTAAAGAATCGTCAAACAACAGGTCATATCATTCACCACTCGGACAGGGGAATGCAGTATTGCTCAGAGGAATACCAAATGGCATTAGCAGCCAACGGTATGACGCCATCAATGACAGATGGATATGACTGCTACCAAAATGCATTGGCTGAGCGAGTGAATGGTATTTTGAAGCATGAGTTTTTACTTTGTCGTTGCCGAACGATGGAAGAGCTTAGTGCTTTAGTCAAAGAATCGATAGAGATTTACAACCAATTACGGCCGCATCTTAGTTTAGGAATGAAAACCCCAAACGAGGTGCATGAAAAAGCCAGTTGGGAGTACCAACTGGCTTAATAAAAACCGTCAACCTATTTTAGGACTAGACATAGTTAGCGGCTATTGAAGTTGGCTTATCACGTCATTCATAGTGTTGATAAGCTCTGCTGCTCTTGAGGTATCTAACGCATCTGGATGCGGTGATGCAAATGCGCCAATATCATTATCAAAATACTGCCCAGAACGATTTTCTAAACCTTCTTCACAGGCCAAACGAATTAATATTTTTGCACCAATATTAATATCCTGACCGGCAACTCCAAAGCCTTCTTTTACCATTTTACTAGCAAGCAGTGAGCCCGGATTTACGGCAAAAAGAGTAAACCCATTGCCTTGGTTTCTTTTAGCCAAACTTAGCGTCCACATGGCAACCGCCAATTTACTTTGGGAATAAGCTGCCATATCTGCAAGCTTTGTTTTCCCTCGCAATGCATCAATATTGACTGGCGCTTGTGCTGCTGAGGAAAGGTTCACCACTCGACTTGATTTTCCAAGTAGGGAATCAAGTTGTTGTGTTAAAAGAAAGGGGGCTATCGTATTAACGCTAAAACGAACATCTAATCCATCTGGCGTCATTGGCTCTGAAACTTTAAAAACACCAGCATTATTAATAAGCACATCTAAGTTGTCATGATCTCGTTTTATTTTACTTGCTAAAGCCTTGACCTCAGATAGTACTGACAAATCAGCCAAGTAAGGTTGAACACTGCCCTGATTAACCTCTTTAGTTAATAATCCTGACAATTGCGTTACAACATTATCTAATTTTTTTGAGTTACGACCATGTATTAAAAGGTGGTGGCCTTGAGATGCTAGCATTTTCGCTGTTGCTAAACCTATTCCATCAGTAGCACCAGTGATAAAGATTGTTTTTTTCATTGAATTTTCCTTTTATATAGCCGTTACCATTCAAAGTGTGTGATTTCAGCGGGAGTTAACAGTGTTATA
>CAJXIT010000496.1 GCA_913054055.1 uncultured Thalassolituus sp. | reverse complement strand
GTTTGGGATACTTTGGTTATGTCATTGTCGAGTGGTTATGAGGTGACCATCACTTTATTCCCTGGTAAGTGCAGCTCAATTACTGGGCCGGCTATAGCTGAAAATACGACATTAATTGTGGCGGAAGGGGTGAATACAGAATACTGCGTCATCTTTACTGATGAAAACGGTAATGTCCCTGCCTCAGGTGCACAGATATCAGCATCAGGTGGAAACGGCGAGCTTGTTAAAGACCCGTCTGGGCCGATTGATAATGTATTGAATGCTGTTTCTTTATTAGGAACAGGCTACGCGGCTGATATATCTTTGACAGGCGATGATACGCCTAGTGATGATGGTTCGTTAGAGATATCAGTTACTCCGGCTGCTGGGGATACTTATTCAACAGAGGTTAGTTTCCCAATACAAGATTAATCTTACAATATATGCACCTCCAAGAGGTGCTATGCCACTTTTCATTTTCTATAATAATTTTTATGACCCAATTAAAAAACGATCGTTTTCTAAAAGCCCTTTTAAAGCAACCTGTGGATCGCACGCCTATCTGGATGATGCGTCAAGCAGGACGTTACCTTCCTGAGTATCGTGCAAGCCGTAAAGATGCAGGGTCTTTTATGGATCTTTGTACTAATCCAGATTTTGCTTGTGAAGTAACGTTGCAGCCTTTAGATCGATATCCAGATCTGGATGCGGCAATTTTATTCAGTGATATTTTAACCATTCCTGATGCCATGGACTTGGGTTTATATTTTGAAACAGGTGAAGGCCCAAAATTCAAAAAAGTAGTACGCACAGCGGCTGATGTAGACGCTTTGCCTGTGGTGAATACAGCGGATCGTTTGAGTTATGTGACCGATGCGGTTTCTACCATTCGCCGAGAGCTAAATGGTCGCGTTCCATTAATTGGTTTTTCGGGTTCGCCATGGACTTTGGCTACTTACATGGTTGAAGGGGGAAGCACCAAAGATTTTCGCCATGTGAAAGGCATGATGTACAGCCAGCCTGAAGTGATGCACCAAATGCTTGATAAGCTGGCGCGTTCAGTGATCGATTATTTAAATGCGCAAATCAAAGCCGGTGCACAAGCGGTGCAAATTTTTGATACTTGGGGTGGGGTGTTAAGCCATGCTGCCTATCAAGAATTCTCGCTGAAATATATGCAGCAAATCGTAGACGGCTTAATCCGTGAAAACGAAGGCCGTAAAGTGCCTGTGATCTTATTTACCAAGGGTGCAGGCCAATGGCTTGAATCAATGGCAGATACGGGTTGTGATGCACTTGGCATCGACTGGACCACTGATATTGGCAATGCTCGCCGCCGTGTAGGTGATCAAGTGGCGCTGCAAGGCAATATGGACCCATCAGTGCTTTATGGCACCCCTGCTCGAATTCGTGAAGAAGTTGCCTCCATTCTTGAAAGCTACGGCCCAGGCGCAGGACAGGTATTTAACCTTGGTCATGGTATCCACCAGTTTGTGGACCCTGAGCACGCCAAAGCCTTTATCGAGGCGGTTGCTGAGTTAAGCCCTCAATACCATAAGTAATCATTGAGCCCCATTACTCGTTTGTAATGGGGCGCTTGATTTACCTTTCTAAGCCTCTGGTTACTCATGCTTTCTGATCGCTAAATATGGAACCTTTGTCTATATTTTGTAGAAAATTCGCAATTAAGCGTTATATTTTCGTTATCTTAAAATCACAACTATCCTGATAAATAGCAATATAACTTATATTGGCTAGGCCTGTTTTGTATGGCAGCATCAAATAAAGATCAGGAAGCGCACTACATGTTTGAGTCCATTCGACGATTTTTAAAGTTAGAAGCCGCCAGTGGTTTATTGCTAATGGCCTCAGCTTTATTGGCTTTGCTTGTAGCCAATTCGTCATATGATTGGGTATATGAGCAACTGCTCACGCTCAAACTAACCGTTGCCATAGAAACCTTTGCCATTTCTAAACCGTTATTGTTATGGGTAAACGACGGCTTAATGGCCATATTCTTTTTACTGGTGGGGCTAGAGCTGAAACGTGAGGCCATTGTCGGAGAACTTAACACGGCAAAAAAAGTGGCATTGCCTGCTTTGGGTGCCATTGGTGGCATGGCCTTTCCTGCCGGGATATATGCCGCATTAAACTGGCATGATCCCAGTGCCATTCAAGGTTGGGCCATTCCTACGGCAACAGATATTGCGTTTGCTTTAGGTATATTAATTTTATTAGGTGATCGAGTACCCAGTGCATTAAAAATCTTTTTGGTGAGCTTGGCAATTTTTGATGACT
>CAJXIT010000495.1 GCA_913054055.1 uncultured Thalassolituus sp. | reverse complement strand
AACCTTTTTCTCCTTTGGTGATGTTCGCTTCAACATATATTCACCTATAAAGACAGGGTGAACTTTTCACCCTTGAATTTTTTCACTGGGTTACCACGTTCAACTTCCCAGTGCTGTTGCCAACGGGCTTTTTCCTGCTGTGTCATTTGCTCAAGTTTTGTTGCTTCCAACTTCTGGAATAACAATGCTCTCGCTAACCGCTTATTCGCATGTTGGCTACGTTCACTTTCAACACGCACTGAAATGCCCGTTTCAGTGTGAGTAGCTCTAACTGCTGAGTCCGTTGTATTCACATGTTGACCGCCCGCACCAGAAGCTCGACATGCTTGAAATGTTACCCCTTTATCCAATTGGGTATCATTTACCTCATACATTTGACCACTGAAGAACCAGTTTTTACGTTTACGCTTAGGTCCTTTTTTATCGATAGGGAAGGGACTCTGACATATCCATAACATCGCTCCTTGCCACGACTCCGCTATTTTCTTTGCTGAGCCCCTATTTTGTGAATCAAACTGTAATAGCGCTGACTTAAAACAACCTTGTTCTTTGGTAGCAACGGTTTCAACAATATCGAGCTTTATTCCTTTTTCTCGGCATTGTTTTTCAATTGTTTTCAGCGCCAAACCCACAGCTTTGCAACACTCGACAGGGCCTTGGCCTGCTGACAGTTGTAGTAATATCATGATGAACAATCTCCATTTGTTTTAAAGGTTAATACTGGCCGTAACTTAGCTACAACTTCTATTAAACCCGCATCAACCATATCGCTGATAACGGTTTCACATTTCTTATAAGCTTGCGGTGCTTCATCATACAAAAGCTCTTTATTACCACAAACCACTCGACTACCGAGTGCTGTGCGATATAAGTCCTCACGTTTATATTTATGGCTCAAACGGCCATGGCACTCGCCACGTTTCCATTTTCTGCCTGCACCATGCGCTAGAGAAAACAAACTCGTATTTAAGTTATCGCTAGTTTCACCCCTATGAAGCTTTTCATTTAAGGTAATGGGTTTCACCAAATAGCTATAATCACCACGTGAACCAGGTATCACTACATAGCCTTTATCACTTGGTGTCGCACCTTTTCTATGGAGCCAGCCATCACAACCATCAATGTTTTTTGATGAAACCAAATTGTGGTTAATGTCTAATGCACAATCACCATTCGCTCTAATTGCTTCTAAAAAGCGTTTGGCAATCAGTTCACGATTTAGTTCAGCCCAACGAACCGCTTCATCATGTTTGGCCATGTAATCCTGAAAGTCATTATCATCTGTTGTAGCAGTATCTGTAACTAGACCATCGTGGTTGTGCTTAGCTATATGCTCAACCAAGATTGATTGACCTAAACCTCTAGAGCCTGAGTGAACAAGAAGCTGTAAATGCTTTTTATTAAGCCCTAACTCGTCTAACGCTATTTGGTCATACACCTCATCGATGGCCTGAAATTCAGCAAAGTGATTACCGCCACCAATGGTACCTAAAGCACGATCATAGTTATCGGTTGTTATTTCTTTATCAGCCTTTCGGTTTTCAATAATTTCAGACCAGCTTTTATCTAAAGGCCGCTCAACATGTTCAAACTTTTTAGCCAGTTTATCTAAGTTTACTTTGGATACTTTTGCTGAGGTTTGCCAAAGTGACATACCGCAGCCAATATCATTTCCTACAAGCGCAGGGTAAATTTTGTTCGTTGTAAAAAATGCAGCACCAATGGGATAACCTCTCCCGGGGTGCAAATCAGGCATACCAGCAACGCTGTGCATACCACTTAATTCTGATGTTTTAATCAGTTGCTGTATCGCTAGCCCTTCAATCCACGTATCAGTAGACGCAATGAGGCTAACGTTTTCAGTAATTTTTTGGACGGATTTGTCCATAATACCAATTCCTTTTTCATTATTTGAAAATTAGGATTTAAACGTAATACGTATTGGCAGGGCTGGTTTTCTATCGAAATGAACCGGGCGAAACTATGTAAACTCTTTGGTTTAACGTGCTTAGGCATTACTTAAGTTAGTGTGGCTAAGCTATACGCTTCTTATCGGATAAGACCTGCAAAGGATGTTGATGTTAATGTCATAATTTTTCTCCTTTACGGTTAGTTGATGAATTCAGCTTCGAAATGAAGCGGTGAATAATTGAACGAGCGCATGATAATTAGTTTTTAACTATAAAGCAAACAGTTAGTTGAAATTAATTACTATCTCTGAATTAATATGACATGATTTATCATGGAATTTTGATTAAATGGGACGTACTTCTTGATTAAGTTATTCTTCAAAATAATTG
>CAJXIT010000494.1 GCA_913054055.1 uncultured Thalassolituus sp. | reverse complement strand
AACTTAGAGATAACCAAAAGCTCTGAGCGTAATTTGCTCATGTTTTTCTTTAGGTAAGACAAAAGTTCTCTTGAGATCTGTAGTTTTTCGTCTGATGTCACACCGGTTTTCTTATACAAGCCTTTTAACTGGGTAATGTATAAGTTCAAACCAATATTCTTTGATAACAGATCTACTTCACCACTTAATATGCTGTCCCAAATCGGGTGGTCAGCCGTAAGGGTTTTACGCTTACCTGATTTGGCTTGGCTTTGCTCTTTATTCGCTTCTGCAGTTTGGTTCACACCAATTTGCGCATATTCACTTTTTAATTGAGCTCGGTTCTTTATAAAGAACTGCCTTAAGGTAGCAATGGAGTCTTGCATCACACCGGCATCGTCTTTGCTATTCGCATAAGACAATTCAAGTTTTGCAATTAAAAACTTCAGCGAAGGCAGGCTGGTTCTGAAACTGGTTTCATGTTTAATGATCGCGCGCCAAATTGGATCCGTTTCTAATGGAAGCTGATTATTAACCTGTGTCTCTTGCTGTTCAGTTTTAGAATCCAAAATTATTTGATTAATTATTTTTCTATCAATACCCGTTAAAGCAAAAATGGTTTCTGAGCTTAGATTTTTTGAATCCGCTAATAACACCACTTGTTGCAATTGATAGGTATAAGCGGCGTGTTCAGGCCCGATAAATGCAGGAGGGTTTAATGTATGACTTTTTGAGAAGGTTGAAGCGGTGACAGGCATTTGAATGATGGTGGCAAAACGTCCCGTTTTTAAGTGATTCCAACGTACCATTTTTGAGGCAGACCTCGGTACGGATGAACCAAATAGCCCTCTTTTTGCGAGCTGCTGCTCAATCTGAACAACAAGTGTTTCTGTCTCTGAGTTTAACGAGATATCTTTAATGGCATATGGCGCATAAATACCAAGCACCTGCTCCATATCCCGCCGACTTAATCGATCCATATATTACTCCTTGTCATTTCTGAGAATGATTATTATTCATTATTCTTTGTAATTATTAAAACAGATATTAAACTATTCATTTGTTATTACAAGAAATTTATGCTTATATCGTCTAAGACAATATAAGCCAACTAAATAACAGGATGTGTAGTGATGGAAATGAACCTAGTAAGTAATTTGGACAAGCACTTTAATGCTTATTCATTACAAAAATTTGAAAGTCATCATCAATTATTAAAACAAGGAGACGTTGCAAATGGCTGCTACTTATTGGTGCAAGGAAAAGTAAAAGCGCAAGTTAATGAAGCAGAATTAGAAAGATCAGCATGGCTGGATCTACATTTTAGCGAAGGAGATTTATTAGCCGCCAAAGAAGCTTTTACAAAACAACCCGCTAGCTATTCATTAATTTGTGATGGACCAGTAGAAGCTCGATTCATAGCCTACGACGACCTTAAAACGCTTATTCATAATCAGCCAGACGTATATGCTGTGATTATTGAAGCCATGGCCAAACAATTCTCGCACCTAGAGCACAATCAAATTAACCAAGCACTGGCCTCTGCTCCCATTAAAGAAGTGGATTTTATTGTGGCTAATGCAAAGCAGGCCCACCTTGAGATTCAAGACTACAGCGAAGAAAAAATTGATAAAATTATCTCTGCTGTAGCAGAAGCTGTGGCTGAGCAGGCAGACAACCTATCTAAACTAACGGTTGCTGAGTCTCATATGGGCGTAGCTGACCATAAAATAGAAAAAATTAAGTTGGGCACACTGGCTGTGGCAGACGACTTAGTGGGCAAACCTGGTGTAGGGGCTGTCATTGATGACAGAGACACCGTAAAAGGCATTGCCAACTCCATGGGAACCGTGTTTGCCATGATCCCTGTGACGAACCCAGTTGAAACCCTAACGTTTAAATTTTTAATTTCTTTAAAATCACGTAACGCCGTGATCATGAGCAGTCATCGAAAAGCTCGAAATGTGGGTGAACAAACCGTGAATATCATTCAGGGTGTACTTAAAAAAATGGGGGCCCCGCTTAATCTAGTGCAAACCACACAACTGCCAGCCAGCCGAGCTTTGACCAATGCATTTATGGTGCATCCGGATGTTAATTTTATTTTAGCCACCGGTGGCCCTTCTATGGTGAAGTCGGCTTACCAATCCGGCACGCCGGCAATTGGCGTTGGTAAAGGTAATGCACCGGTTTGGATAACCAACAACTGTGACTTAGATAAAGCGGCCCAAGACATTATCTTCAGTAAAAGTTTTGATAATGGCATTGTGTGTGGATCTGAAAATAATTTATTGGTTGATGCAGATGTGTATTCCGATTTTTTACAAGCTG
>CAJXIT010000493.1 GCA_913054055.1 uncultured Thalassolituus sp. | reverse complement strand
AAAACAAATATCATTACCTTTAAGTGCTTTATAATTTTGATTTAACAACACTATGTTTGGCGATGTGATTGATTTTTCTCTATGCCTTAATACTCGACCAGCTATCTGAATAATGGAGCGCATTGAACTTGGTTCAACAATAGCCCAGTCATAATCATGATCTCGCCCAACCTCTGCAACTGGTGAAGCTAATACAACAAAGATATGATGCTTTTGGACATGCTTATTGATTACCGTACCTATTGGATGAGTAGCATCAAAAATACTGTTTTCATTCTTACGCTTTAGTGCGGTATCTAGCTGGTTTTCTATTGCACTTCTTATCGCTAATGGGTAACGGCTATGATAGATACATAAATGAATACAACAGTCATTATTCTGTTCAATGGTGGGGGCATCAAACTTCATTATTTGTTGTACAACTCTAACCAATGGGTTGATATTCGCCATACGTACCAACCCGATTGAAACTGTTTTTCCATTTTGGCTAGTATTGTGTAAATGATGTAACTGACCAAGTTGGTTGTAAATTGTTTTAGCTAACGATTGTGAAGACGAGTCACCATCACTACGCTCTATCTCAATTATTTTACCGAGTCGTTGACTCTGAGAGATTGCTTTGCGTAAAAAGGTAATACGGCTTTTTACAAATTTGTTATGCGCTGACTTGAAGGCAGGTAAATCTGATATATGGCTATTTTCAAAGTCTGATACTGTGTTTTCATCAAACCAAGCACAGCAAATACTACCAGTCCAATCAGTTAGATTTGCCTTTGCATATTGCTGCCAACCAGTTCTATAAGATTCATAAAGCGCAAATGCTAAAGCAGGAGGCATAGTTGCAGTAGAAAGTAACACCCTACTACCTAGCATGCCTGCCCAGTTCACTAAACGGCAAAGTGCAGGTAAGTCAGATAAGCCAAAATCATCAGGTTCATCCAGAACAAGATCGGCACTGAGAAGTCGCAACATAGCCGCTGTTTGCCTCCCCCCCTTTGTGCCTTCTGTAGCCGAAATTAAATGATCGATTGTACATACAAGTACAGGGGCACTGAGCAACTTATCAATATTTCTATCATGCTCCGTCCATTTACTTAAACTATGTACAGTTTCTCCATGGTAATGCGTGTAAATTTCATTATTTAGGTTCTCTTCGGCTGATTCACTGCCACAGCTTTTCTCACTGTTATCATTTTCTTGTTTTTGTGTATTATCAAAAAGCTGCTTAACAGCAGAACCACCTACTGCAATCGCAAGCTGTTCATCATTTAAACCAATGCTGTTTTTAAATTCTCGGCCGGTTTGAAGTGTTAACGTACGCAAACCAAGAGCGACAGAAAATCGCTTATTCCCAGTCTGCTCACCAATTGCATACATGATTTTGGCATTAGCTATGGTTTTCCCTTTACCCGTTGAAGCCATATTGATGCCGAAAAAACCATTATTAATGGTTTCAGTCCCTAGTTTACTTGCGAGTTTTTGAGCATTATTTTGCCAACCAAAGTTTTCAAAAATTTCTGATTGTGATTTTTTGATACGCTCCGACAAAAAATCAATATTATCAAGTTTAGGCAAAGTCGCTTTTAACCTTGGCAAAGCGTTTACTATATCCTGACTATTTATTGCCACACCAATTAAATGCTCATCGAGTTGCTGCTTAAAGCCAGTCTTCACTGACAATTTATCATGGGTGTTAGCGTACGTAGGATAAGTGAAACTTCTCCATTCAGTCGTAATTTCCCGTTGGGAAGAATAATAACGGTCTGCCAACATCATTGCTAATCTAGCTAAATGGCTGGTGAAAACTTGATCGTTGATATAATCTTTTTCGAAAAAATCTTTTTGTAATAACCGAGCTTGTGCTATTGACGCAATATTAGAGGCGTGGGAACACCATTTTTTGCTGTGATAAGGAAGTGCATTTTCAGCAAAACACCAATTTTCTTGGATACGCTCTTTCTGCTCATCATCATTACAATGATATGAGTTCCAATTTGCATCAAAACTTTTAATTAACCATTTCTCAATGTCTTTTAAAAGTGGGGCATTGATATTATCTTGCCATGCCGGATAAAGTGGTAGTTTATGGTGTGAAACGATGATCCACGCTACTAACTGAGCAAATGGAGATAAACTGAAGATAGGATGCTGGCCGAACCCTTGGTCAATACCATCTTTGAAACACGATTGTATATCTTCAAATTGTTGCTCTGCTATAGCTTCTAACCATTGGGCATCGTTCTTATTGCCTACAAATGCTTGAAATAACCTTAATGAAATCCATTCATGCCGATAGGGTTCTGAATTTTCAGTTTTGA
>CAJXIT010000492.1 GCA_913054055.1 uncultured Thalassolituus sp. | reverse complement strand
ATCTACACTTAACAGCTTTATTTTTATTTCCTGCAACTATTTCAGGAGAATGTGTTGCCAGTATAAATTGAGAGTTCGGGCTAATAGAAAATATTGTTTCGGCAAACATTTCTTGCCAGCCCAAATGAAGTGATAATTCTGGTTCGTCAATAATAAATACATTTCTTTTGTTTGATTGACGATTAAAAAATGCGTGCGCAAATATAACAAGAAGCTGCCTTTCCCCTGATGAAAGCCCTTCAATAGTACATTCATTTCCATCGGGCCTTTTTACAACTAATTGGCCTACAGCATCGACTTTTAACTCTTTATGCGAATCACGATAAAATTCATTAACAGTGCCTAAAAAGTCGCTTACTGGTTTATAGTACTTATCTACTTTTGACTTGTGGTCATCAATAATGTCCACTATGTTAGACATTCTTTCTATTTGAGCTTTATTTAAGAGCCATTCGATTGCAAATCCTTCTTTAGTTTGCTCCATTACTTCAAACAAATTAGAGATGCCGCTAAAAAATTTATCTACTTCATTACTTAATGAAGAGTCTTCCCCAACAATGTTTGAAATAGCATCTTTGATTTCTTTTTGGCGTGCTAGTAACCCCGCCTTTTCTGACCCTTTCCATTTGTTTACGTCAGGAGTTAGGTCCCCTTGATCAAACTTAGAATACTGGAATGAAGATAAGAGAATTTTGTCTCTTAATTTATGCGATTGCTTATTTTCTAATTCTCTTATTCGCCTATATGAATTTTGGACTAGCATTTCTGTATCCATCAAACTAGCGCCGATTGACCCTTTAATGAAGCGCCTTACACCACCCATTTTTGCTCTTTTTTTACGCATCCACATTTCACGTTCATGGAAATAGTCTTGTTTTTCATCAGAAACATCTCTACGTCTATCAAGACCTAAAAATATTGGGGAATCAATTTTAGATATAGCTTTGATTACAGGGTGTTCAATATTTCTTCTATTTATATCTTGTAATAATTCATCAAATTTATCTTCTCTGTGAGCATAAAATTCAACCTCTTGGCTCGAGTTTGCGGGTAGTTCAATACTCAAATCACAGTCACTCACACTCAGGTAAATAGTTTCTTCAACAGTCTTGGCTGAAATAACAGCCTCACGCTCCTCAATAGTCACAGTCAATGAACAATTACAAAACGGAATTTGTATTAGATCTTTAAAATTCGGCTTTACTAAAGCATTCATTAGCTTTAATGCAGTCGTTTTACCTGAGCCATTCCCTCCAACGAGAAAGCTTACGTCTTGATTAAATTTAATGTCAAAATCTAAATAACCGAAAACCTTTTCGGCACTGAATCCTTTAACGATCACAACATTCTCCTGGTTTGATTTTGCATGTTAGCGCCCATATTAAAGGGTAAATTGTTTTTGGCGCGAAGCGCGTTAATTTGCCCAGTCGCAGGCGGCTTTAAATGTCTTGTTAGCATTTTTTTGATGTATGTATTTATTTCCATACGAGTAACGAAAGTCCAGCTATGGAGAAATAGATAACTCCTGCCGCCATGGCTTCAGTTGGATCGTTTTGAGTGACGGTATTGTTCAGGATGATATATGAAAACGCACCACCAGATATAGAGAACAGGAAGGTACGAAGCCGCTTATGATAATAATTTTTAACGTATCCACAACTGGGGCATGCTACAGCTCTGGATGATAGCTCTCCATTGCAATCTGGACATACTTCGATACTCATAATCTTCCTTGAGTGCTAACAGTTTATTTAGCGTCGCGTGACGTTTAAGCAGGTGAGGTGTTTACTGGGGCAGAGCGCACTACACATTCCTTTTAATTCCAGTAATCATGCGGTATCGAGCATACTGTCGTCAATTCTATTTTCCTTTTTTTGCGTCGCGGTAGAATATTTGTACATTTCTAAGTCTTTATTTTTTTGGACTTGTTACTTTTGCCTATCTATTTATCCATATTACGAAATTTTCCGCATATACGTCCCGTGAACGAATATCTTAATGCGCCGCCACGTGATCGTATATTTTGGGGTATGCGTCGTGCGACGCGTTTACCCTAATGGTATGGGTAAAACGTTCGTTATTTTCAGGTGTATATTTTGTGGAGTGTATTTAGGGGGGATGACTGCTTTGAATAATGTTTTAAAGTGAGTAATGGCTGAGCAATTGTAGGTGTGTGGAGGGTAGGCTTGAACGGATGGGGTAATGAGGCGGTCGCGGGGCAACCTCACACAGCAACAAAAAAGCCCAATTCAAACTCTCAAATATTAAAGAGTTTAAATCAGGCTTTAGTATTAAGTTTTCAATTTAAAAAGCAGGGTAGACC
>CAJXIT010000491.1 GCA_913054055.1 uncultured Thalassolituus sp. | reverse complement strand
CACATTTAATATCATCATCAAAAATTAAAAAGACATTCCAGAAAAGCTTGTTAGTGTCGTCAATCGCATTACTTGCTGCTTGTGGCAGTGAAGACGAATCCATATCAAATACGGAATTTACCGCCTTAACTGAAGATTCTGTTCCTGAGGCTTTTAGTTATGAAGATGGCATCTCTGCCACCTATTATGCTGATTAGGTATACGGCCCGGAAGAGAGAAATAAGTTTGATATATTTTTACCGGATTCAGAGACACCGACATCTTTAATCATATTTGTCCATGGGGGAGGCTTCTTTGCGGGAGATAAATCAGCGGCTTATGCTTCTCCTGATGACATCAACGATGTGCTTGAAGATGGTGTTGCTTATGCCACTATTAATTATAGTTTATTAGACGTTCCTGGTTTTAATGAAGCCACTGAAAATGATAAAGAAGGCATTAACAAATCATTGTCAGATGTAAAAGAAGCCTTGCAATACATTCGTCACAATTCAGATGAATTCAATATAGACCCTGAAAAAATAGCGATGTATGGCGTTTCAGCAGGGGCGGTTTCTTCATTGTGGTTAGCGTACAGTGATGATATGGCTGATACATCATTGGATGACACATTTAACGCTTCTGAATCTACACGGATTGTTGCAGCGGGAGCCATAGAAACACAAGGCAGCATGGATGTGGTGAGATGGGAAGAAATACTTGCTCCAATCCAAGTGACTCTGGAAATCGCTTCTGCTCTCACTCTTAGTTTGATGGAGTCTGTGCTAGGCCTTGAAGCAAGTGATGCAGCAACCTCTTTGGCATTGATGCGTGAAGAAACCGGCGATATTGCAGACTACCGAGCAACATTGGATCTTCCTGCTTTGATTGATAATGAAGACCCTGCAGTGTTTGTTTCTAATACTGAAGTAACGGTTGATGCGACTGTAGCAGCGCTTACTCGTTTAAGTGAAATTCAAATATCTGCCGCAGAGATTTTGGCGGAAATCGATGAGCTACTTGCCGAAGGAGATAGAGATTCTGCGATTAGTTTATATACAGACTTATTTGCACTTCAAAATGAAGGTGCTGCATTAGCACCTAGTATCATCGGTGCGCTCTTACACTTCCCAACGCACCCGCAGATAATTTTAGAAACAGCAATGAGTGTAGGGGCTGAAGTAGTAGCAAATATTCCTGAGTTACTTGATGAAAGCACCGCCAGTGCAGTGAATCCTTCGGATCTAACGGTCATTCCATTCCTACTGGGTGAATTAGAAGACTTACCAGTGGCAGAGTAATAGCTGACTTAGCAGCCATCTCTAAAACAGCATGGATGTTATGGAATAAAAAAGCGAGCGCAGTATTGCGTTCGCTTTTTTTATGAAAGTTATGATGAATAAAGGTGATGGGTGTAGCGCCTATATCTTTATTCATTAAACACAGTGCTCTGTTAAGCTAAGGCTGTATTTGATTGGATAGCCATGGCCAATTTAATTGATTAACGTCAGTTACAATGTCTTTTCGACTTGTGCGAACAGCCATTATCACCTCTCTTTTTTGTTGAATATCAATATCAATGGCTTTTAAAGAATTTGGAAGGCTTGTCAGTCGTGTACTTGGCATAGCAGCTAAACCAAACCCCAATTTAACTAATTCTAAAACTTGTAAATCGTTATCAGCTTGAGCGGCCATATGAATGCTAATATTTTCGTCGCTTAGTCGCTTTTGAAACTGCGTGCGCTGGCTACAATAAGGACGCTCAATGAAAGCTTGTTTGTGGATGTCGGATAATACGAGCTTTTGTTTGCTGGCAAGAATATGTTGCTTTGGCACAATGACTTGAAAGCTTTCTTTAAATAAAGGAAAACGGGTAAAACGTTTACCTATGAACTCTTCATCTATGATGGCGATATCAGCTTGATTGATTTTCGGCACCCAATTAAATATATAGCCGTATTGAGACTTTAGTAATTTAATCAACGGCTCGAGTCGAGCGATAGATATATCCCCTTGAAAAAAAATACTGACATGATTGCTTTTGGCTTGCTTAAAGTGTCGCTCAATTTCATTAGAAAAATTAATCAGAGAATGGGCTTTTTCATAGAGTTCATTGCCTGAAGTGGTGGGTATTAAACCAGATCGGCTGCGTTGAAATAAAGTGGTATTCAGTTTGCTTTCTAGATTTTTAATGGCATGGCTAATAGATGGCTGGGCAATGAAGCAACGCAAAGCGGCGGCAGAAATACTTCGCTCTTCATAAGCTGCTATAAAGTAATTTAACGATTTAATATCAAGCATCCTTACCTCTTCTTGTGTTGTATCAATATTTTATCTATGGATAAA
>CAJXIT010000490.1 GCA_913054055.1 uncultured Thalassolituus sp. | reverse complement strand
TAGGGGCAGATACTGGCGGACGTAATACAGAGCTCGTGAAACGCTTTCGCATTCAAGCAAAAGATGTGGATGCTCGAACATTCTTTGCAAGCCTGGTTAAAGGTACTGAGTTTAGCGCAGCGATTCACCCTAGTGTCTCTGGGCGAGTTACGGTAAACCTGACTGATGTAACGCTTGATGAAGTGTTGGATGTTATACAAGACATGTATGGCTACGATATTGAAAAGCGCGGAAAAGTTATTCAAATATACCCAGCAGGCTTACGCACGGTCACTATTCCGGTTGATTACCTGCAAGTGAAGCGAACGGGGCGTTCTCTAACGACAATAACTACAGGAACAGTGAGTAACTCTGATTCAGGTTCTTCAAGTTCTAGCTCAAGCTCAAATTCGAATTCTTCTAACTCATCATCAAGCAGTACCGCTACTGGCGGGACTGAAATTGAAACGACTTCTGAAAGTGATTTTTGGCCTCAGCTAGAAACCGCAGTCGCTCAACTTATCGGTTCTGGTGACGGACAAAGTGTGGTTGTTACACCACAAGCAAGTGTTATCACAGTAAGGGCTTACCCGGATGAAATTCGCGAGGTACGCCAATTCCTGGGCATTTCCCAAAAACGTTTACAGCGTCAAGTGATTTTAGAAGCCAAGATTTTAGAAGTCACATTAAGTGATGGTTACCAGCAAGGAATTAACTGGACCAAGATGTTCTCGTCTGGTGGTACAAATTACACGATTGGCACTGGATCTATCGTGAAAGATACTGCTGGTGCGATTGTACCTTCAACTCTTCCTGGTCTAGATGCTATTGGCGCGGCACTTGGGGGGCAGTCAAATGTTGTCATCTCCAGTGGCAGTTTTGAAGCAGTGTTGAGCTTTATGGATACGCAAGGCGATTTGAATGTTCTATCTAGCCCAAGAGTAACGGCTTCAAATAACCAAAAAGCCGTAATCAAAGTCGGCACGGATGAATACTATGTAACAGACCTATCAAGCTCGGTTGGCAGTGGGGATAATGCGAACGTAGCGCCTGAGGTTGAATTAACGCCGTTTTTCTCTGGTATCTCTCTTGATGTGACTCCGCAAATTGATGATAAAGGGAACGTGTTTTTACATGTACACCCAGCCGTTATTGAAGTAGAAGAAGAGACTAAACAGCTTAACTTAGGTTCATCAACGGGTGATGTTATTTTGCCTCTTGCTAAAAGCTCCATTCGAGAGTCAGACTCAGTGATTCGAGCTCGAGATGGTGATGTGGTTGTGATCGGTGGCTTGATGAAGTCAAACAACTCAGAGGTAGTGTCTAAGGTTCCTTTCTTGGGTGATATTCCTGCTTTAGGTCACTTATTCAGAAATACCTCTCAAATCACTCAAAAAACAGAACTCGTGATTCTATTAAAACCCACGATTGTCGGTGTTAATACGTGGCAAAAAGAGTTAGAGCGCTCTCGTGATTTACTTCAACAATGGTTCCCTGATGAAGAGTAGAGGTTAAGTCTGTCTGAATGTATCAATCTCATTTTGGTTTTGAACGGCAACCTTTCGCTTTAACGCCGAATACCGATTTATTTTATGGATTGCCTCCTCATTTTGAGGCAATTCAAACGGTAATTTCAGCATTAAAGATGGGAGAGGGCGTTATCAAGGTAACGGGTGAGGTCGGCACCGGAAAGACGATGGTCTGTCGAATGTTGGTCAATCACTTACAAGATTCAGCAGCGCTCATTTATTTGCCGAACCCTGTTTTATCCGGTTCTGATTTACGGCAGGCGGTAGCTAGGGAGTTAGGATTAACGACCAGCAATGAGATTACGGTTGTAGATGATATCCAACATAAGTTGATTGAATTACATAAAGCAGGAAAAAGAGCTGTAGCTGTTTTAGATGAAGCGCAGGTTCTTTCTGATGAAGCGTTAGAAATATTACGTTTATTTGGAAATCTTGAAACAGAAGACGAAAAGTTACTGCAAATCGTTTTGCTTGGTCAGCCTGAATTAGATACCCGTTTAGAAGCTCATCACTTACGACAGTTTCGCCAAAGGATCAGCTTTAGTTCTAAGTTGAGGTCGTTAAAGCTAGATGAAACCGTTGCTTATATTAATAACCGCATAGAAAAGTCAGGTGGTCACGAGGAACTCTTTGGGTTAAATCATAAAAAGGCTATTTGGCGTTCTTCTGGTGGAATTCCTAGACTGATCAATCAACTGTGTCATAAAGCATTGCTACTTTGTTACAGCGAACAAAAACAACAAATTGAAAATCAGCATTTATTTACCGCAATGCATGAAACGTATGATGTGGCTAAGCCTAAATTTAAAACCCCAATGTTGTGGGGATGGGATTAAC
>CAJXIT010000489.1 GCA_913054055.1 uncultured Thalassolituus sp. | reverse complement strand
AGGTAAGGATCCAAGCCTATGGCGGCTCAGGACAAAAGAGAGTTCACGGGTAATGAATTACAACATGTAAAACCTGCAACCCTCATGGTTAGGCCGTCACTTCGCTTTTAACCCAATTCAAAATCATTCGCCAGTAACAAGTCTTCTTACAGCCACCCTACTCCATTTTTTTCCTTCTAAATTTAAACATCCAATGTTGTTGAGACGATCCGCTATTTGTTGGTGAAACATCCCTTGTGAATGCCAAAGCTTTACTTGAACAACTATGGTGCAATTGGTCTCTGTGGCTTGCGCATCAACCTGACTTTTATCTGCAATACCTACAGATAATAAATCTAAATTCTTAGAATGTGCGCACATTTCACGGTTATTTTTTTCTTGAATTACTTTCTCATTGCACGCCTGCTTGACCCACGCTGAAAAACTGACACCTTTAGCCTTAATTGCTTCTATTTCCATGATTAACTCATGTTCAAAACGAATGTTTTTTTTGGAGGACTTCTTGTTTGTATTGGTATTTAAAACAATGAAAATTTTATCCATGGGCGCACACTTACAATCGGATAATAATTAAAATGTACGCACATAAAAATTCTTACCATGCGCCCATTTTTAGTCACTCTATTCAGTTGAGTGAAATTTTGATGGACGTTTCTATACGAGATTCGAGGGCTGCTAAGATCCATACAGAGTCTCTTGCTGTCGGGTTATTTAGACATTGATGCAGAACTCTAATAACTCCATCAGTAACTTGATCCACGAATTGATGCTCACGGTTTTTCCTGGCTGGCAGTAGCAATGTTCGCTCGCAGATTAGGACATATACATCTTCTCTAAAACTATCGATATCCTTATGAGTCAGATCCTTAAACGAAGCTCGTTGAATCACATCAAAGCACAGACTAGTACAGTGGATCG
The DNA here is from genome assembly GCA_913054055.1 of uncultured Thalassolituus sp. Taxonomy (GTDB): domain Bacteria; phylum Pseudomonadota; class Gammaproteobacteria; order Pseudomonadales; family Oceanobacteraceae; genus Bermanella. The sequence goes on along the minus strand of CAJXIT010000489.1, from coordinate 1,428 downwards.
CTAATGGTGAGTACTTCATAATTGACCTCCATTATTCAAAAATGTCGCAAATGCACTGCCGTCTTGCCTTGTTAGATTAGGCACATAACGCGAATAAACACGAAATAACATCGTTGTGGTTGTATGACCCATTTGATTAGCGATCCACTCCGGAGACTCACCAGATGCCAGTAATAATGTCGCAAAGGTATGTCGAGTCTGGTAAGGATTACGAGCTCTTAATTTGGCTTTTTCTAAAGCTGGGTACCAAACCGTTCGAGAATGAACTTGATAATTTATTGGATTACGTTTTTCATTGGTAAACACAAATTCATCTTTCAAGCAAGCTGTTCTCTGATGTTCCTTCAGAGCATGAACGACTCTATCAGTCAGAGAAATTACACGATAAGACCCCTCCGTTTTTAACGTTGAGATCTCACCGCGATTTAAGCTTTGATTGACAGTCAATGTCTTATCATCCAAGCTCACTGAGTTCCACATTAAACCGTCAATTTCACCTGTTCTTAACCCTGTAAAAAAACGAGTGATGTAATAAACTTTGTAGTGCTCTGGGACGCTATTAATGATCTTATCAACCTCACCGAAGTTAAAAGGATCGACTTCAGTACGCCCCACTTTTAAGGCTTTAATATTCTTCCATGGTGAGGTAAAGTCGTATCGATCGGCGGCTTCATTAAGTAGCATCCTTAGGGGTGTCATTATGTGATTGATACGTGATGGGCTTAGAAAGCTACTTTTTCGTCCCGGTACTTTGGCGAGGATGGTACGAAATTGTAGGATTTGTCCCTTATTGATGGCGCTGATCTTCATACTTCCAAAAGTCGGTAACAAATACTTATTAATGACTCCATCAACATCTTCATAATGCCCTTTACTCCACTCTATCTTCATTTCAGTCAACCAAATTCGAGCGAACTCTTCAAACCTAGGTGAATCTGGTGCATTGAAGTAAGCTTGTGATTGGCGTTTACGCTCATCAACCGAGTCAAATTTTGTTCTGAGCTTACTATTGGGAAAATACTTTCCATATTCGAATGTCCCAATTAAAATTTCTGCATCAATAGTCTGAACTAGCTTTTTTAAACGTTTACGATTTACTGCCGAATTGGGCAACTTTGTATATTCTTTACACCTCACTCCTTGATAACGAAAGTCTAAATATAAGCTGTTATTTTTTACATTAACTGAACCCATAGTGTTCTCCTCATAATCCTATAACTAATGATGCAGCGGTTGCACCATTAAGCATTTCTTCTTCGACTCGCTCCCATATAAAAAGAATTTTTCTCCCCCCAAATGGGCGAATGTAATGAACCCCTTCAAAAAGTACCGAATCTTTTAATTGTTCTCGTATCACACGCTTGTCATATTTGATTACCGAAGATAATTCTTCAGTCGTTAAATAGGTGAAATCCATATTCCCTCCAG
>CAJXIT010000488.1 GCA_913054055.1 uncultured Thalassolituus sp. | reverse complement strand
AGCTAATCCAACTGCGGCGATTTCAGATGCCTACGATATGGTATTGAATGGCTGTGAATTAGGCGGTGGTTCAGTGCGTATTCATGACAGTGAAATGCAGTCAGCGGTATTTAGAATTCTTGGCATTAATGATGAAGAAGCCAACGAAAAGTTTGGTTTCCTACTTGAAGCATTGCGCTATGGTACGCCGCCACATGCAGGTTTAGCGTTTGGATTGGATCGTATTATTATGTTGATGACAGGTGCTAGCTCTATTCGTGATGTCATGGCGTTCCCTAAAACAACCACAGCGGCTTGCCCACTGACAAATGCGCCTGGGTTTGCAAACCCTGAGCAATTGGTTGAACTTGGGGTCAGCGTTATTGAGCCGGAAGTTAAAGACGCTGAATAATACAGCGTGATAAGAGCCGAGTTGAGACTCGGCTTTTTTTTCGAATAATTTTGACTTCCAACGTCAATAATCGTGTTTGGTTTTACGTTGGATTTAGGAGAGTAAGATGGCTGGTCACAGTAAATGGGATAATATTAAGCATCGTAAAGCAGCGCAAGATGCTAAGCGCGGTAAGCTTTTTACCAAGTTTATACGTGAGCTTACTGTCGCCGCTAGAGAAGGTGGCTCTGATCCCGACTCAAACCCTAGACTTCGTGCTGCCATAGATAAATCACTGTCAAACAATATGACGCGTGATACGGTAGAACGTGCTATTAAGCGCGGCGCCGGTGAACTCGATGGTCAAGTACTAGAAACCATCATCTATGAAGGTTACGGCCCTGGTGGTACCGCTGTTTTGGTTGAAACCATGACAGATAACAAAAACCGCACTGTGTCTGGCGTAAGAAATGCCTTTAGCAAATCAGGCGGTAACTTAGGTACTGACGGCTCTGTCGCATACCTATTCGATAAGAAAGGCATTATCTCTTATCAAAATGTCGATGAAGATATCGTGATGGATGCAGCGTTAGAGGCTGGTGCCGATGATGTTGTGGTGCATGACGACAGTGCTATTGATGTATTTACTACCCCTGAAGATTTCGGTGCAGTTAAAGATGCCCTCGATGCAGCAGGCCTTGAAGCCGTTAATGCAGAAGTGACGATGTTACCTTCTACTAAAGCTGAGCTTGACGCCAATACCGCAGCTAAGTTTTTACGCTTAATCGATAATCTTGAAGATCATGATGATGTGCAAGAGGTTTACCATAATGCTGATATTTCAGATGAAGTGATGGCCGGGCTGGAATAGGCATTTATGGCGATTATTCTGGGGGTTGATCCAGGTTCAAGGATCACGGGTTATGGTGTGATTAACTGTGTTGGCAGACAACAAGTCTATGTGGGCAGCGGCTGTATAAGAACCAGTTCAGATGAACTGCCGCTCAGATTAAAGCAAATTTTTGATGGGCTATCGGAAATCATCAGACAGTATCAACCCGATGAATTTGCGATTGAAAGGGTATTTATGGCCAAGAATGCAGATTCAGCATTAAAACTTGGCCAAGCCCGCGGAGCGGCAATTGTGGCCGCAACAGCGGCAAATTTACCGGTTGCCGAATACAGCGCGACGCAAATAAAAAGTGCCGTGGTGGGCACTGGTAGGGCACAAAAAAGTCAAGTGCAGCACATGATCCAACAGATCCTTAAATTGCCAAGTGCTCCTCAAGCAGATGCTGCCGATGCCTTAGGAGTTGCAGTGTGTCATTATCATACCAATCAAAGCTTAGCTGCCATGGGTGGTAGGGCGAATTCTAGAACATACGGAAGATATAAATGATAGGTCGTATACGCGGATTACTTGTTGAAAAGCAAGCACCTGAAGTACTTATTGATGTTGCAGGTGTTGGATATGAAATTCAAATGCCGCTAACGAGCTTTTACGAGTTACCAGAGCTAGGTCAAGAGGCGGTGGTATTCACTCACTTTGTGGTGCGTGAAGATGCCCAGCTATTATATGGCTTTATCTCAAAGCAAGAACGTGCGCTATTTCGATTATTGATTAAGACCAATGGCGTTGGGCCTAAGCTGGCGTTGACCATTTTATCGGGTATGACCGCAGCAGAATTTGTCGCTTGCGTGGAGCGAGATGACATCGCGACATTAGTTAAACTACCGGGTGTTGGTAAGAAAAAAGCACAGGCAATTATCGATTACAGGAACGCTAATGGTGATTTCGCATCACTTGAAGAGCTTGCCAAAGTAAAAGGGGTGGGTAAAAAAATGTTAGCCAAACTCGATGGTAAAGTGGCGTTTTAACTTAAAGGGGCGCTATGCGCCCTGATCAAACTGTTTTAATGCTGCACCAAGGTGCTTTTTAGCAAAGTTAATATCTACTGGTGCTGTTAATAGCGGAT
>CAJXIT010000487.1 GCA_913054055.1 uncultured Thalassolituus sp. | reverse complement strand
GCTGATTTATTTCTGAATGCCAAGCAAGCCGTTAATGCCAGTGAAGATCTGTTAGGTGGTAAAGCGCTTAATCTTGCTAAATTATCGGCTCAAGGATTTCCTGTACCGCAATGGTGGGTGATGACCACCGCCAGCTTTCGTGAGCAAATGGCTAGCCTAGGTAATGGGGAGTGGTTGCATGAACAATTATCTAAATTGAAACCAAAAGGTGGCAAGCTAGATAACGCGATCATTGAAGAGGTTGCACAATCTATTCAATCGGCGATCACCAGTACGCCATTAACAGACGCTTTAAAAACAGTTGTACGGGAACACTTGCCTGAGAAAATTAGGCTAAATACCTCACTGGCCATTCGCTCATCCGTTGTAGGGGAAGATGCTGAAGGGGCTTCGTTTGCAGGGCAAATGGATTCATATCTTTATCAGTGTGGTGAAGAAGCGATTTTTAAATCCATTATTAATGTGATGCAAAGTGCGTTTAACCATCGCGCGTTAGCTTATCGGTTGCATAAAGGTTTGGATATCTTTGATATTCAAGCGGCCATTATTATTCAAGAAATGGTGGATGCCGATGTGGCAGGGGTTATGTTTACAGCTAACCCAGCTAATGGTGATCGTTCACAAGCTATGGTGTCTGCCACTTGGGGTTGCGGTGAAGGCATTGTATCAGGGGCTTGTAATACAGACGAAATCACCGTGGGGTTATTTAATAATGACCTAAACGTTGAAGTGAATAAAAAAGACAGCAAGTTTGTATTTGACCCTAGCCACGAGCAAGGAGCGATTGAAGTATCGGTATCTGACGCACAGCAAAGCATTCAATGTTTGTCGGAGCCAGAAGTTCTAAGGCTTAGGGATTTAGGGTTAAGCGTAGCTAAAACCTATCAATCGCCGCAAGACATTGAGTGGTGTTTGAAAGACGGTAAATTTTACATCTTACAAGCCCGTCCCATTACGTCTTTACCCCCGATAAACCCGGAACACGATGACCTTGTGGTCTGGGATAATTCTAATATTCAAGAAAGCTATTGTGGTGTCACCACACCATTAACGTTTAGTTTTGCTAATAAAGCCTATAAAACCGTTTATGAGCAAACTCTTCGCTTATTGGGTGTAAAAGAAAATGTGGTGCAATCCCACCAAGGCATGTTGGAAAACATGCTTGGCTTAATCAATGGCCGAGTTTATTACAATATTAATAACTGGTATCGCGGCCTATTGTTTTTACCGTCTTTTAAAACCAATAAAGCGGATATGGAGCGTATGATGGGGTTAACGGACCCTGTTGATATTGTGCAGGATCAAGAGCTTACATTGTCAGGTAAAGTAAAAAAGCTTCCGCAAGTCATACGAGCCTTATATGCCATGTTAAGCCGTTTTAGAAAAATGGATAAATTGGTTTTGGCTTTTCGCGAAATGTTTCAAACTCAATATCAATCCATTGATCGATCATCGCTGCACACACTTTCAATTGGCCAGTTAATCTCAGAGAGTCGCCGATTAGATGCCTCTTTATTAGAAAACTGGACCACGCCTATTGTGAATGACTTTTACGTGATGATGATGAACGGCAGAGTGCACCGTTGGTTAGTTAAAATAGGCATCGAAAACCCTGAAGTAACACAAAACAATTTACTATCAGGAGAAGAGGGCATTGAAAGCACAGAACCAACAAAAATGTTGCTGCGCATGTGTGACTATCTTCGTAAAACACCGGCTACTCAGCAGTTGATCACTGAGTCTGATAACTCAGTATTATTGAGTTTATTACAAACACAGGATACTGAGTTTTATCAGCAATGTTGCCAGTATATCGAGCTATACGGTGATCGCACCATGGGGGAGTTGAAGTTAGAGTCTATAACACTGCGCCAAGATGCCTCATTTATGTTTGCAGTACTTAAAAACTTTTTGGCTAAACCTGGCTTAACGTTACAAACATTAGCTGAGAACGAAGAAAAATTTCGCGCCACTGCCGAAGCGGCGGTGATTCCCGTGATTAAGTCGCAACTAGGGGCGAGAGCATTAAGAAAATTCAATAGAGATTTAGCCGCATTGCGTGATGCCATTCGTAATCGTGAAAACATGCGCTTGGCTCGTACAAGAATGTTTGGTTTGTACCGAGACATCTATCTAGAAATTGGCAATCAGCTGGCTTTTTATGGTCAATTGAAAGATGCCAGAGATGTATTTTATCTGACGTTAGAAGAAATTTACGCTTATAAAGATGGCCGTTCTGTGCAAGTTCAATTGCAGCCTTTAGTTGATGCCCGTAAAGCGGAATTCTCAGGTTATCAAGAAGATGATTTACCTCATCACTTTAAAATTAATCTATTTACTGGAGAGAATAT
>CAJXIT010000486.1 GCA_913054055.1 uncultured Thalassolituus sp. | reverse complement strand
CGATCTCCAATCAGGGTTATCATGTGATCAGTTTTGATTATGACGGGGTCGGACAATCCATTAACGGCCATGTAAAACACAGTAAAAGTGACAAACTTAGCTGGGCTAAATACGATTGCGCAACAGTGATCAGCTACGCCAAATCACACTTTCCAGATTTAGAATTAACCTGGATCGGACACAGTGTGGGTGGTCATATGTTGGGAATGATGGAAAGCACAGAACACATCGACAAAGCCATCACCGTCGCCGCAGGAACAGGCACTTGGTGGCATAATGCACCACCCACAAAGCGCATCGTATGGTTTTTATGGTATGTATTAGCGCCCGCTCTTGTACCCATTATGGGCTATTTCCCTGGCAACAAATTGGGTTTACTTTGCGACCTACCTAAAGGGGTGATCATGCAATGGCGCCGCTGGTGTTTGAAAGAAGGCTACGCCGTTGAATATGAAGGGGACTGGTTAAAACAACGGTTTGCCAACGTAAAAATACCAATCACAGCAATGACATTCAGCGATGATGACATGATGTCACTGACCAACATTGATGCCCTGCACAGCTTTTTTACCGGCAGTAAAATTGAACGTGTGCACGTAACCCCCGAGCAAATAAACAAAAAACGCATTGGCCACATAGGGTGGCATAAACAATCGTTTTCAGAATTATGGGAAACCGCTTTTAAACCCATACTATAAATAAAAATGCCAGAAACCTATTATCTAGGTTTCTGGCATGACACTTTACTAAACTAAATTACCCAAACATTACTACCAATATTTAGCATCGCTCAAGGCTTCAACGCAACCTGTCACCCCTTGCATTGGCTGTAGGGTTTCACCATTAAGTGACTGACCTAACCACCCTATTGGCTGGCTCAATTTAAAAGGTGCCTTAACGGTGTGTTCATCAATCTGCTGAAAACCAAGCTTTGAATAATAAGCCGGGTCGCCATAGGTAAACACCAACTCTACTTGTTTTTGCTTTAAGTATTGCAACCCAAAGTTAATGAGCCCCAGCCCTACGCCTTGATTTTGCACATCAGTGGCCACCGCTACAGGCGATAAAATAAAAGCAAGTTGATCGTTAGGCACCACAAAGCGACTAAAGAAAATACAACCCACAAAGGCATCATGATTTTTCGCCACAAAACCCACTAAATCATCAGGTGCCGTGGTTGATATGAGATTAGATACCAATTCAGAAATTAACTGCCCTTCCTCTTTACCTTCCGAGTGAGTAAAGACACTGGCAAATAAATCGATCACATTTTGAGAATCGGGTAATTGAAATACAGAATAATTCATAAGTGTTTAAATATATCTCCGTCGGTACGTGATTTAGGTTGTGCTTTTTTCAACATATTCTCTTGCTAGCTTATACCAAACATTATTTTCCATAAACTGCATCTCTTGCTCAGTTGGTAAAACACCAGGATCCGCAAAGGCCGATACCAAAGGGTGATATTTACCCACACATAGATCAAACGCCTTTCGAACAGCGTTTAATTGATAGTTCCCTCTATGAATCATTTGCGCGTTAAATATCAAAACATCCCCAGGGACAAGATCAATCAATTTTGAATCAGGCAGTGGGTCACTGTTCTTATAACCCTCGGCCTCAAATCTGACGTTGCGCTCTCGCTCTGTATCCCATCTTATGTGGGTCCCCGTTACCACCTCAAGGCCCTGCTCTTTAACTAAGGGAATGCGTACATGCAGGCTTACCATATTGGCTTGCTCATCACACTGCACTGCATCGTTAGTTGGGCTGTATTGCATATCTCTATGCCAATAAGGTAATCGTTCTGGATTTGAAGGGTTAAAAAATAACTGCGTATTATGAAAATAGACACCACTGCCAAACAAATCATCAAGGGCTTTGGTTAATTTATTCGAAGCAATGGCCTTAAAAAATTCGACTCTTTGCGCAGGGTCATCCTGAAAGTACTCAGGGCTGGTTAACGAATGCATATTCACAAGCTTGTTTTCAAATATGCAGGTTTCGTTTATTGAATGCCACATTTGATAAATTCGATCAACATGACGATTAATCAATGATACTTCCTGATCATCTAAAAAACTTCTCAGAACCACGTATCCATATTGTTCATAGTATTCAATGGGCTTCATGGTTATCACTTAACATCCGAAGTAGGTGTCATTTAGACACACGCTTGCTATCTGGCTTTGCTGAGTGGTTATGCTTCTCAGATCCTAAAACCCATAATAAATATACAATGAGCGCCGACTCAGGAAGAATAAATTGGCCAAATATTTTTGCGCCTACATGACCAAACAACCACCAAACCACCGGCATGGTAATAAGTGAAAATATGAAGGCCACATATAAAAACCTTGG
>CAJXIT010000485.1 GCA_913054055.1 uncultured Thalassolituus sp. | reverse complement strand
GAAATATGCTTAGCATTTGCAACTAAGCTTTCAAAAAGGGCTTCAACAACTTCACCTTGATTATTATCAAAATTATGATGGTATAGCTCCCAAGCTTTAGTAAACGAATTTTCAGATTTGGACGCTAATATTTGAGAGTTTTTAACCTCAGACTTTGCTCGGAGCTCCCCTTCCACTATATAACCTGTTACTACGGCTTTGGCTAAGACAAGATCCAACTCATCGGTAATACCGTATCCGTATTCATGCAAAAGGACTTTCCACTTTTTAGTTTTTTCATCCTCTTCCTTCTTACCACCAATGCCGTATGAGCTATATGATGTTCTAGTGACAAAATCAAAGCTAGGAACTTTATCATTCCCTTTGGAACAATAATAAGCCCATGAAAATAGTACCAAGGAATGAATAACTTGATGCGTTACTTCTACTTCCAGTCCTTTCAGAATTGGAGTAGCAATTGAAACAAGCCTTTCTATTTTCTTTAATACTCGAATATTCTTTATTTCAAGTTTTTCAGAAAGAGTTCTTAAACTCTTTGCTTCATAAGAATCCCCTTCAAAAGCAACCGCAGCACACTCGCGAGCCGTAGGAGAAAACTCCAGCTCTAAATCAATAACTTTTTCTCGGTATTTAAAATAATCATCTAAGCCATCTTCACCGTCATTTAACAAAATGACAATTTTGCATTTCTTTTGCTCTTTTAGTAATGAGATTAAGCCTAGTAAGTCTTTAATGTCTAGACCTTTCCCTTTCCTCTCCAAATCATCAATGCATATGAGAGTTTCCGTAATAGATAGAAATGATAGTGATTCGATTGTCGAGCTGAAATTTTTGATTAATGGCGCATTCCTGAAAATGTTATAAGATTTTCTTGTTAGAGAGTCTGCTATCCCTGTTGTATTTTCTTTAAACGTTTCAATACTTGCCTCAGTACCGATCAAATCTCTTTTTACGGTATTTTCAAAAATAGCATATTTAAAAGCATCTAAAGAATTAATACCGAATAACGAAACATATGAATATCTAGGCAACGCTATAGCATTATCAAACTTATATTCAGATAAGTACTTTTTCCAACTATACGTTTTACCAACTCCCCAAGCACCTTTAATCCCCATAACTTCAGGGGTTGAAGAACTAACAAAAAGCTTCACTTGATGTTTCACTATTTCTATAGACATACACTCATTCCATGAAGAAGACATAACGCCCGCATAAACTGCGTAGTAAGTTGGACGCTTTTTTGCGCCTTTTTATGCAAAAAATCGGACAGCTTTCGGAGTCAGATTTGATGCGCTTGTTATATTTTCATTATATTTACGGGTAAAGTTAAACGGGTATTTTCTTCCAGATCAGAGATAAATAACTCCCAATCGCCCTTAACAACCCGTTTTTGACAGTAAATTGATGCCAACCTTATAAAAGCTGAGGTCACATCTTTTAGATCACTTACAAAAAGATCCATCTTATCTTCATAACTATTACCGTAGGAAAGAAATATCGAATCTCTATAATTAGCTTTACCGCGATACCTAAATGCTTGAAATAAATAATTTACTTGCCCTTTACTTAAGGCATCATCCCTCAAAGATTGTGCAGCTTTAGTTCTAAAATTATCTACACCAAGGTTTTTAAAGTCTCGAGAAGCTTTTACTCGCTCCTCAACTTCCCACTTTTTGTAGTCAGCAGTACCACTCAAGTAGCTTAGGCAAGCGCCTTTAGCTTCATCTAGATTACTAGAGTGAACATTCAAATCGTAGCAATTTCCAGCCCTGAGAGTTTTGATTTGAGATTTAACATCTTTACCGACTAAAGTAGAGAGACATAAATTAAACGGGTAAGGTAACAATCCTTTTTCAGCAAAATCAGAATGCCATACTTTAGCTGTAGCAGTATGTGTTTCTTGTTGCGATCCAGATGAAGCTGCAACCATAGCACTGGCTGCAAAATATGTTGAATAATACCAAGAAACAATTGCAGAACGGATTACATCGTATTTATGTGAAACATCTTTGTCTAAAGAATCCAAAGAAGCTAAGTTGTGGTATGCCATAAGCATATTTTCAAATACAAGTGTGTCAGCACTCTCATTTTTAGGTCGGCGCTGTACATTTTTATAAATATCATTTGTTATTTCATCAGAGAATTCGTCACTATTAACGACCTCAGATAAAGCCCTCATCCAATTGATCGTCCCTTGAATTGCAAAAGTCGGCTTAGGTTGATCTTTTGATTCAAAAAGTCTACTTAGTAACCACTGAGGCATAATACGTCCCTGAAAATATAACAACTTTGTCTACGACATTTGTCGTTTTATAAACCGACAAATGTCCATATATTACATTGCATTTATCTTAACCC
>CAJXIT010000484.1 GCA_913054055.1 uncultured Thalassolituus sp. | reverse complement strand
GCTCTTGGCCGGTAATGCGGCGAACATCATCCGCTTGCAATAATCCTTCTTCATGCAGGCGGGCCGACAGTTCTTGGATGCGTTCTGATGAAATTGGACCACTGGCAAAAAACTCTTCGTGTATTTTACTGAGGGTTTGTGCCCGTGTTGATAGGTTAACACTGTCATTTGTTAGCTGTGAGTCAATGGCACTGGTGATGCTCGTTGAGGAATCGTCATCAGTTTGGTTGTTTGGGTACGCCGTGCTGGGATTGAACCAATTGGATGGCGTTAGGCTGTTTTGTAAGTTCATAATATTCAGTGTTTGAGATCTAATTTAGGTTGATTGATAACAGCAAAACCAAGGCCAGTTATTAAATGTCTGACTTTATATTGGATATTTGATAATTTAAGTGAAAAGTATGGGGTGAATATGACATTAATTTTTCTACACGGCTCTGGCTGCACAGCCAATGTATGGGCGCATCAGACTGCATCATTTGAGCACAGTATGGCGATAAACCTTCCTGGCCACCCTGAAGGTGAAGCACTTTCAAGCGTAGCTGATTTGGCTGATTGGCTAGCCTCTACCATTAAAGAGCAATCGCTTCAGGATGTGGTGCTGGTTGGGCATTCATTAGGCGGGGCAGTGGCATTGCAAACAGCGTTGCTGGGCTTAGAGCAAGTGAAAGCTTTGGTATTGATTGGCTCGGGTGCGCGCTTGAAAGTTATGCCGCAAATTTTAACGTCCTTATCTCAATTGGTTGAAGCACAGGCCGAAATTCCTGATTCGTTTTTAATGGCCAATCAAAAAATTGAAGAACCTTTAAAAAGTGAAATCAATGCATCTTTGAAAGCGAATGGTGCCAGTGTCTTGTTAACGGACTTTACCGCCTGTGATCGCTTTGATGTGATGGAAGAATTGTCTGATATTACATTGCCTGTTCAAATAATTGTGGGCGAAGCAGATGTGATGACGCCCGTTAAATACGCAAAGTACATGGATGAACAGTTGCCTAGCTCTCAATTACATGTGATAGAAAAAGGGACTCATATGGTATTCTCAGAGCAGCCTGAAGCGGTGAATAAGTTAATTCAAACATTTATCAATAATCTAAAAGAAAAAGCCTTGGCTTAGTTTAGGGCCTATTGCATGATAGCCCCAGTAAATTATTAACCGTTTTTGATCATCAAAATAAACAAAGGGTTGCATGATGGCACAATCAGCAAATTCACCTGTTCAAACACTGTCGACTAAGATTGTGGTCAGCAACTCTTCAAGTCTATTGATGAACTCCCTTGCAGAACAGCAAGCGGTAGAAACCCTATTAAATAAATGCATGCCGAACTACCGTCAGGCGTACAGTGACCGAACGGCTTGGTTAATGGCCTGTATTTCGGAATTGGCTTATTTAAAATTTAATCCCTTGTTTAAAAGCACCAGTAAACAGTACTTTATTAATCAAGTTGCTAAATTAGTAGATGACAAAAACATTAAGTCCTTGGATATATTGATTGATGCGGTGGCCTATGACCCCAAAGAAGAAGAGCAGAAACTTAGGGATAACTCTGAGATTTTAAATTTAACATTGGTGAAAACCTTTGATAATAATGGGTCTCAAGCGATACTTCTTGAAAATGATCAGCATATTTTTCTAGGTTTTAGAGGCACAGAACCTACGAGTATTAAGGACCTTAAAGCAGATGCAAAAGCCACAACAGCGGGTTGCGAGTCTGGAGGAAAAATACATACAGGGTTTAACGATGCATTTAATGACATTGCCATAGATATACAAAACGCATTAAATGAAGCGCGTTTTCATCAAAAACCATTGTTCATTACAGGGCACAGTTTGGGCGGGGCGTTGGCCACGATAGCCACCAAAAAACTGAAGCACAGTGCAGGCATTGCAGCGTGTTATACCTATGGTTCACCTAGAGTAGGTGATATGGATTGGACAACGGGTATTAAAACACCAATTTATCGTGTAGTGAATGCGGCGGACCCTGTGACGATGCTGCCACCGAGTTCAGAAACTATTAGTTTATTTGCTTGGGCTTCTGGCTTTATTCCTTATGCTGGTAACGTGATTAAGCGCACCTTGTTATCTAAATTTGGGGGCTATTACCATATCGGTGATATGCGTTATTTAAGTAATTGCCCGCAGGCCGATTACTCAAAGGTAAACTTGCATTATGGGGTGAGTTTCTTTTTTAGGGTAAAGGCCTTTTTAATTAAAAAGATGTCGTTTGCAAAAGTCCCTGGGGATCATTCCATTACTGTGTATCGAAAAAAACTGTTAGTGGTGGCCACTAAGCGCAATGCTTAAATTGCTAGAAGTATAGTGGTCAATAAATAGATCGGAAGAGCACACGTCTGAACTCC
>CAJXIT010000483.1 GCA_913054055.1 uncultured Thalassolituus sp. | reverse complement strand
TTTTTCCTGGGATTAAATCGATTAATATCTCTCTTGATGTCAGAGCATGGGTTCGAGGAATACCGGTAATTAAAGACAGCGCCTCTGTCGTTGTAGATTTGCCAGTTGAATATGTGCCTGACACCGCAATTTTTATTGGATCTTTCATCTTTTATACCCTTGTGTTTTTTCACAAGTTAACGCCTGACAACAAAAATATCGACTATACAAAAAGGTAGTAGGCTAATCTGCGCCCTTAAGATACTGAAGTAAGCGAGTCACTGGTGGTGTTCAAGAGAATTGGTTAAAATCACGGACAGTTATCACGATATATAGCTTTTACCTCTCTTAAATTTGAAGTAGCTATGTATTACTAAAAATCAAGCATTTCGCTTCAGATATGATCTCGGGGTCTCTATATCATATGGCCAGTATCGGAACCCATTACATTCTTACCGCCATCGGTGGTGCAAAAGCCAAAGGTATCGATACAAAAGCGTTACTTAAAAAATTCCGTATTCCCGAAAAACCCCTTAAAGACCCAAAAGCCCGCTTTGGTGTGGACTTGGTTGCCCGTTTATATTCAGGCGTGGCCGAAGAATTAAATGACGAGTTTATGGGCTTTACCGAAAAGCCCATTAAACTGGGCACGTTTGCATTAATGGCCGACTATGTGAGCCACTCCAGCACCCTTGAAGAATTACTGCAAAAAGCCATTCGCTTTTATAATCAAATTACTGATGAAGTGAAAATCTCATTAGAAGTGGAAGACGATCACGTCTACTTCACCAGTGAACTGCGCCGACCTGAACTGGACTTTGAGCATTTTTATATTGAATACTGGCATGTGATCTGGCATCGATTTGCCAGTTGGTACATAGGTAAACCCATTAAATTATTGGGCTGCTATATCAACTACACACCGCTGGATGCCGAAGAGTTTGAAGTACTTTACCGCTGCCCCACTCACTTAAAAAGTAAATACAACCGCTTGGTTTTTCATAAAAACTATTTGCAAGAACCCTTGGTGCGTTCACATGGTGATTTACAAGTATTTTTAAAGCGGGCCCCTATTGATATGCTCACCATTCCCGGTGAGGACACAAGTTTAACCGCACGCATCAAACACATGCTAACACCAAAAGGCTTCAGCGAGGCCGATGTATTACAGCTACCTTCTTCTGACGCATTGGCCAAACAATTGGAAATGAGCGAGCAAACCCTACGCCGTAAATTAAGTGCCGAAGGCATCAGTTATCAACAGATTAAAGATAACCTTCGCCAAGAATTGGCCAATAAATTACTCAGCAACCGCGCTTTGAATATCGCAACCATATCTAAGCAATTAAATTTCAGCGAGCCAAGGGCATTTACCCGTGCATATAAACAGTGGACTGGTATGAACCCAAAAGAATATAGACAGCTAAAACACGAAAAAAGCCGCCTCACTTTATAAGCTAAGCGGCTATTTCAACTACACTATTAACACCTGATTGTTGTGATACATAGTGTGACGTCATATGAAATACCTAGTTGCTTTCCTACTGCTTCTATCAGTCTTTAGTGTTTGCAGAGCCTGCGATAATCCCCTTGTACTGAATATTGGTGTTGTACCATGGGCATCCGCCCAGTTTAATTATGTATGGGCAAACCGTATAAATACCCATCTCAAACCTTATTGTATTAAAGGCCGGTTCAGCAGCGCTAAGAATTTTCATGAATTCATTAAAAAAACCCTTAATAATCAATTTGATGTGGTGAATGTGCCCCCTAATGTGGGTAGCTATTTAATGACTGAACATAAAATGCCAGTCATTGCCATGGAGGACTGGCAAGCCGAACTTTATATTATTGTTAGAAACACCAGTAAAATTCAGTCATTGGCTGACATAAATAATGCAACTGTGGCCTTACCTGACCCTTTATCAATGGTCAGCATGATCGCAACTCCAATCATTCAGCCTTATAGTCAAAATATTCAATATCATGCACATCATAATGCGGTGTTTAAATCCGTGTTAAGTAGTAATGCCCAAGTGGGTGGCATTATTTCTCCCATCTACAACAGCTTAAAAGCCATTCATCAAGATCGTATTCGTATCATTTACAAAGAACTGAAAAAAATACCTGGCCTACTGATTAATACCGCCTTCTTTGGCGGACGCGGCAACCGCGGTCACACCCAGGGCTGCAATCACTACGGCGCTGATCATCATTGTGCTCTTCATGGTGGTCTCCTTTTGGGCCTGTCTTTTGTCTTTCTGCGTCGGCTCATTGCCTGTTCAGTGATGGTAAAACGCGGCGCCCCAAGGTTTCCGTCGCACTTTCTCAATCTTTTTTTGGCAAGGCAGTTTTGGGGGGCCTTTGCGACATCGCGACGCAAGTCAGATTGCCCTCTTTCATGTTTGCGCAAACCGACACATCTT
>CAJXIT010000482.1 GCA_913054055.1 uncultured Thalassolituus sp. | reverse complement strand
AACCCGGTTAATTGGGTGGATCCGTTTGGGTTGAGTTGTAAGGAAACAAAACCGATTGAAGTACCTGCTTATGATCACACTGATCCAATGGCAGATGCGATAACCCCCATAGGCATTACACCCGTAGAATGGTTAGTTGAAGGATTAGCTGATGCTGCTGAAGCTATTCTACAAATGGTTGATACAGGCCCGACAGCAGCAGGCATTGCTACAGCTGGAATTGCACTTATACCAGGGAAATTAGCTGATAAAGCATTAGAGCCAGTATCTAGTACTTTAGGAACCATTAGGAAAAAGGCTCCTAAAGTACAGGTAATGAAAAAATATAACCCTCCGTGTTTTAAACCAAGTAATACATTACTTAAAGCTAAAACTTTCGGTGGTAATAAAGAGAAGCTAGAAAAAGAGTTTTATAAACAATTAAAAGCTCAGCAAAAGGGTATTAATAAAATGTCGGTGGGTGAGTATTTACAAAATAGAGAAACACTGACTGATTTAGTAAAAGAGCATGGGCATGCAAAAGCAAGAAAAATATTGACCAATAATGGTGCTGCACAGGCGGATGCAAGAGAAGTTTTAACTAATAAAATAGAAAAGTCGGCTTTAAAGAGTTTTGTAAAATCTGGTAAGTCTTTTAAAGAAGCTGAAGTACTTGCTTCTAAAAAAGCAGAAACTACTCTGAAAGAGCTCGCTGCATTACATGATCCTGACATGATAGCGGGTGGACATGATAAAATATCACGATTAGGAAATACTAATGTTAACTCATCACTTGGCTCACAATGGGCTAAAGAGGGGCGGGTGTTAGGAATGGATAATGCAGCTAAAGAAGCATTGGCTGCATCAGGGCCAGATGCAAAAATGAATGTAGAACTAACAAGGTGTAAATAATGAGTGCTGAATTTATTTTAGATGATGGGTTTGAGTATTTTTTAGAAAAGTTTGATTCTCCAAAACAGCGAGTTGAGTGTGCTGTCGAAACTATTGAAAAATACAAAGGGAAGTTACCTGATCGTTTGTTAGAGTATTGGCAAGAATATGGGTTTTGTGGTTTTAAAAAAGGGCTGTTTTGGATAGTAAACCCCGATGATTATGAAGATACCCTTGATGAATGGTTAGAGCATACGGATATTCTAGATAATGATGTCTACCATGTCTTTGCCAGAAGCGCATTTGGAAACTTATATATTTGGGGTGAAGAAACCGGCTATAAATATGAAGTTAATGCACGACGAGGCTGGATTATTGAGCAAGATGGGAATACTCGTGATGAAGGGCGTTTTTCATTAGAGGTCTTTTTCGGTGGAGCAAATGTTAAAGATTTTGATATTAAAGATGAATCTAGAGCTTATTTATTCGATCCATCCATCAAAAAATTTGGTGAATTAGAGCCAGACGAAATGTTTGGTTTTGAACCTAGCTTAATTATTGGTGGAGAAACCATTTTTGAGAATATTAACAAGGTTAATATTTTTGTTCACCTTTCCATTTTGGCACAATTTGGACAAATCGAAGTGCTTGACCATGATTCGCTGATCCGAAAAGCTTTTTCATAATTATAAGTACCATTTAAATTTGCTCTTTAAAAACATGGATGTTGTAAGGGCTTAGGTTTTTAGCCTAAGCCCTTATCTTTTATTCCCGCCAAATAGTGGCTCAGCGGGTAAAAAATCAGCGAAAAAGGACGCGTCTACTGCGTCTGGTTAAAGTGCTATGCAAGCGCCTAAATCTAATTTAGGCAGAATTGAAATAACCAAGATCCCCCTAAAGCATTGATGAAAATTCTCTTTAAAAAACAAGGGGTGGAAAGTTTGGGTGGTTTTTCTTAAGTCTTTTTATGGCTATGCAGCCAAGGCAATATTCAAACGCAACAATTTGGTAATGACATAACCCTTACCCAACAATTTGATGTATTTAACCGCTTAACACAGCAGCAGTTAACCCATCCTGCGCAAGCACTATTTGATACCTGTACGTACAATTACGACAGCGTAAACCAGTTGATTGCGCGTAAAGAGCAAGGCGTTAGCAGCCATAACATTAATTTTGAGTACAACAGCCTTGGCCAGTTAATTCAGCAAAATCTAGTAAGTTCTGAGAACACAAAAACTACCCAATACCAGTGGGATAGTTTTGGTAACCCAGTTAGCCAGTCAAAGGTACAAAATAACGAATTAGCCAAGCAGCAAACGACGCAGCACAATGATAATAGCGATGCCATCAATAAGGTTGAAAGCAGTCAGTCTGAAAGTACACGTAATGTAATTCATAGTGAGTATAGTGACTCAAAGTCAGCAACGGTTGCTAGTGAGCTAAGCGAAGACGATGGAGTTATTAAAGGCTCTACAGACGCAGACCGTTTAACCCACTTTGGCGACAGCGACTTTCATTACGATGAATTTGGTA
>CAJXIT010000481.1 GCA_913054055.1 uncultured Thalassolituus sp. | reverse complement strand
GGAAGTTTACTTACAGCGAGATGTAACATGGATTGATACAGTACTTAGTATCGAATGTTACACATCTGATACAGCTGTTACACACGGTCAGCAGAATCGGCAAACTGTGATCTTGGCATCGGCATTTTATAAAAGGGTTTGTAACAACGTGTGGAGGGTTAGGGAAGAGTAGAAAAGCAGATTAACTGTCTTTATTCAGCTGACGCCATAATGTCATGCGGCTTATCCCAAGTAATTGCGCGGCTTTTGTTTTATTATTTCCGCTTTGCTCAAGTGCCTGTTCGACGGTTAATTTACTCTTCTGCGGGCTTTGTTCGATTGAAAGCTTCACATCTTTCCCATCAAGATCATTGTTTTCATCCATAGAGGTTAAAATACTTTTCGGTAAATCCTTCTCTTGAATTAATGGCTGATCTAGCGAAACATTTAAATAATTGCATGTATTTTCTAATTCACGAATATTACCGGGCCAAGGGTAATTGATTAGTAACTCTTGAACCCCTGTATCAAAGTTTATTTCCCCCCATTCTTCATGGTAGTTAAATGCATTTAAATAATGTTTCAATAAACCTGGAATTTCGCTTTTCCTTTCGCGTAATGGAGGAATGTGGATTGGAAATACATTTAGCCTGTACATTAAATCTTCTCTAAAGTGACCATCCTTGACTGCACTAGAGATAGGCTTAACTGAAGCCGAGATAACCCTAACATCAACATGTATATCTTTTGTATCTCCTAACCGAGTAATAACATTTTCTTGTAATGCCCTAAGTATTTTAGCTTGAGATTCCACAGGAATGTCAACTACTTCATCTAAAAATAATGTACCGCCATGTGCAGCCTCATAAAAACCAATATGATCTTGATTCGCACCAGTAAAAGCACCTTTTTTATGACCAAACATTAACGATTCAAATAAAGATGCCGTTAATGTAGAGCAGTTTACAGTAATGCATGGCCCACAACTTCTTGTTGACTGCTTGTGTATATACCGAGTCAGTACTTCTTTACCTGTGCCTGTTTCCCCTTGGATATTTATTGCAATATCCGATGTGGCAGCTTTATCCGCTAATAGATATACGTCCTCGATACTGTAGTTGTCATGTATGCTTTTTAATTCAGTATCTGAGTGAAAAGAATCAACTAACGATCTAATTTCTTGATTAGACCAAGTTTTATTCAAGAAATGATCAATAAAGTCATGATTGAATGCATTCATAATGTCATCAAAATCTGCGTGAGCAGAACATATGATCTTATTGCCATGATACCCAAGTTTATTCAATACTTGAAAAAACTCAGTTCCCAAGATACCCGGCATTCTTTGATCACAGATTATTATATCGTTTTCAAGCGCATCCAAAGGATCATAGTCTTGGATAAATTGAACAACAGACAGATCATATTTAGATGTATCTCTAAACACTCTTTTATAAGCATTTAGCATCATCGCTTCATCATCGATGCATAATATTTTTATTGCTTCAGGCATAAATCCATATCGCTTATGCAGTTCATATTTAACTCACGGGCAAACTAATATCAAAGATACTACCTTCACCCACTGTCGAGCTTAATTTTATATTGCCACCATGGTTATCAATTATTCCGTAAGAAACAGACAAGCCTAGCCCTGTCCCTTCATCAACACCTTTAGTTGTAAAAAATGGATCGAATATTCTCTCTTGGATGTGATCAGGGATTCCAGATCCTGTATCTGAAATAGTAATATTTATGGATTCACCCACACTTCTGGTTTTGATATGAATTTCCCCATGCTCATTGATAGCATGTGCAGCATTAGTCAAAATATTCATAACCACCTGCCCTACCTGCCCTTCGTGGCCGACAATAGCCGGCAGAGAATCTGAGAAATCTTTAATCAAATCTACTTTATATTTAAGCTCATTCCAAACGACCTTAATAACATTATTAATACAATTATTAACATCAAATGACTTTTTTTCTTCAGCATCAAGGCGTGAAAATGATTTTAAATTAGCGACAATATCCTTAATTCGAATTAAACCTTCGCCGCAATCTCCTATAATCTCTTGAATGTCATTCATCACAAAACTAAAGTTTTCTTCTTCACTTATTGTTTTCATTTGTTTAGCGACACCGTCATCGTATCCCTCTATCAGGTTATGGGATAAACCTATGTATTTATTAATAGCTCCCATATATTCTTTTAGCGTCCCTATATTACTCATCACAAAACCAATTGGGTTATTAATCTCATGAGCAACACCAGCAGCCAACAAACCTAAAGATGCCATTTTCTCAGACTGAACTAGCTGTGATTGCGCTTGTTTCAATTTTTCGTGACTATTTTTTATTTCAATATAACTTTTTTCAAGCTTCTTCTTATTAGTATTATTCTCTATATTCGATCCTATTTGGCTAGAAGACAG
>CAJXIT010000480.1 GCA_913054055.1 uncultured Thalassolituus sp. | reverse complement strand
AAATAGACAATATATTTAATTTTTCAGATTAAGCTTTGACCAAAATCATCATCGTTCAGTCGCTTACTTGTTCAGACTCATAATTTAACAGGCATAAAAAAGCCCCGAATTAACGAGGCTCTTTAAAAGAATTTGGATGGTGCCCAGACGCGGAATCGAACCACGGACACGAGGATTTTCAATCCTCTGCTCTACCGACTGAGCTATCTGGGCATATCAACATTAGGCCTTGGCCTCGTTGAGGTGGCGTATTAAACCTGTATTCATTATTTGTGTCAACCCTTAACGGAATTAAATTGCGTTAAATATCAGCCACTTAATTGTCTAATGATTAGCCAGCTAGTCTGCACTAGGTGGCACATAGCCTTCCGCTTGATCCACTTCTTCACCGGCAAAAAACTTCTTCATTTGCTCTTGCAAGTATTTGCGGCTGGTGAGGTCCATCATATTCAAGTGCTGCTCATTAATGATACGGGTTTGATGCTCCATCCACTCTAACCATGCCTTTTGACTAATATTGTCATACACATCCTGACCCATGGGGCCTGGAAAAGGGGGCTTCTCTAAGCCGGCTAATTCTTGCTTGTGGCGACGACATAATACGGTACGGCTCATAGCAAAGACTCCAAAAGTTTTTTCACTGGGGCGGCCAAGCCCACGCTGGCAGGATTATTTAGATCATACCAAAGTAAGGGGCGCTCACCTACAGTGTCTGGTTTGGCGTGTAACTGTATTCGCATAGGGTGGATATCTAAGTGGTAATGACTGAAGGTGTGCCTGAATACCTGCTTGTCTTCCACCGCTTTAATAGAGGCATTCAATAGCCATTCACTTTCTGCATGGCTTTGGGCCACCTCTTGCTGAGGGAATATCCACAACCCACCCCAAATACCCGTATTCGGTTGCTGCAATAATAACACCTCTCCCTGATGCTCAAGCATTAACATGCGCACGGATTTTATCGGCTTTTCTTTTTTAGGCTTGCTGTTAGGGTAAGCCTTAACAGTGTCTTGCGCATACGCTTCACACTGACTCATTAATGGGCATACTTGGCATTGCGGTTTACTACGCGAGCATAAGGTGGCACCCAAATCCATCATGGCTTGGGTGTAATCCCCGGTACGCTTGCTTGGCGTATAACGCTCAGCAATGACCCACATTTTATCGGCGACTTTTTTATTGCCAGGCCAACCTTCAATGGCATGGAAGCGACTTAATACCCGCTTCACATTACCGTCTAAAATGCTAGCAGGCATTCCCATGCTGATACTGGCAATGGCACCAGCTGTGGAGCGACCAATGCCTGATAAACTCTCTAACGCCTCGACGCTTTTAGGGAATTTACCATGGAATTCATTCACAACCGTTTGTGCGCACTTATGTAAGTTTCTAGCCCGCGCGTAATACCCCAAGCCAGTCCAATAATGTAAAACCTCGTCGGTTTCCGCTTCGGCTAAGTCTTGCACCGTGGGAAATCGCTGCATGAATCTTTGATAGTAATCAATCACTGTCACAACTTGAGTTTGCTGAAGCATAATCTCAGACACCCACACTCGGTATGGGGTTTTGTTTTTTTGCCAAGGTAAGTCATGACGACCGTGGTCATCAAACCAATTTAAAACCGCTTGGCTAAATAAAGAATCACTCATGAATGGATAAATAACACCTAACAATAATGACAGGCAGACTACCTGAAGCCTTTAATAGATGTAAGCGCTATTGCGTTTATTTTCAGCTGACTTTTCGGGGTACTTGAATGTAATCTTCAAGATCAGAGGCGGGCATAGGCCGGGCAATTAAATAACCCTGACCATACTCACAACGGTTAGACCGCAGGAAGTTCATTTGTTCAGTGGTTTCAATGCCTTCAGCCACCACCCGTAAATTTAATTTATGTGCCATGGCGATGACCGCCGCAGTAATGGCCATATCATTTAAATCAGACGGTATGTCCATTACAAAGCTTCGGTCCACTTTCAAAATATCAATCGGGAAGCGTTTCAAATAACTTAATGACGAATAACCGGTGCCAAAATCATCAATGGCGATGGATATGCCCATTTCTTTTATTTGACGCATGGTAAATATGGCCGACTCCACATTATCCATTAAGGTACTTTCAGTTATCTCTAGTTCTAAAATTGAAACGGGGCAGCCGGTTATTTCTAATGTTTCTTTTAAGTTAGAAATCAATCCAGGGTCACTGAACTGTCTTGCAGATAAATTCACCGCCACTTTTGCATCGTGAGGCCACACCCCAATGTCCATAAGTTGTTTTACTTGCAGACAGGCTTTGCGCAAAACAAATTTACCTATGGGAACAATCAAACCACTTTCTTCGGCAATGGGAATAAACCGATCCGGACTGATCATATTCTCGCCGTCTGGAATCCAGCGTATTAATGCTTCCGCAC
>CAJXIT010000479.1 GCA_913054055.1 uncultured Thalassolituus sp. | reverse complement strand
TTTCAACCTAGCGTACTAAAACGCAAACGTACTCACGGTTTCCGTGCTCGTATGGCTACAAAAAGCGGTCGTCAAATTTTGGCTCGTCGTCGTGCCAAAGGTCGTAAAAAGCTTTCAGCTTAATCCTGTATGACCAGCACGGTATTCCCGCGCCAGGTTCGATTACTGACGGCTGAGGACTACCGCAAGGTATTCGGAAAAGCAGACGCAAAAGCCCAAACTGGGCAAATCTTGATCTTAGCGCATCGCAACGATCTTGGTTATGCTCGACTTGGCTTAGTCGTGGCGAAGAAGCATGCAAAACGTGCGGTTGATCGAAATGAGATTAAGCGCATGATTCGCGAAAGCTTTCGTCACAACCAGTCTAAGTTGGAAAACTATGATTGTGTTGTACTCTCTCGCCCTGGAGCGAAAGATCTGGATAAAATCCAATTACGACACATGATAGACAAACTTTGGACTCGGTTAAGGCAAAACCCTAATGGCAACCGTCCCAGAAAAAAGCGAACAGACCAAAAAAACTAGTTTAATAACCGGTTTTATTGCGCTTCCTATTCGTTTTTATCGATTATTTATCAGTCCTTTGATACCTAGTCGTTGCCGTTACACTCCTACTTGTTCAGAATACGCCCTCGAAGCTTTACATATTCATGGTCCAATCCGTGGTTTATGGCTGAGCATTAAGCGAATTGGTCGATGTCACCCTTGGGGGTCTCATGGTTACGATCCAGTTCCTGACAAAAATTACACAGATAAGAGCTAATGTAAGATGGATGTAAGAAGAGGAATTATTCTCGCCAGTATTGCAGTATTGTCCTATTTACTGGTGCTGGAATGGAACGAAGATTACAGCAAACGCCCTCAAGTGGCTGAGCCTGTCACGCGTTTAGCACCTGCCAATGACTATCAGGCAGATAGCCCATCAACTACACAAGCGGCAAACTCTGATGCCCCTGTTGTATCAGCTGACGCGCCACAAGTTACGTTATCAGCCCCTACAACCGATTTAATCGAAGTTCAGACCGATGTGCTGGATATTCGCATTAATCCTCAAGGTGGCGACATTGTTTATGCCGCACTAAAAGCCTTCCCTGTTTCTATCGAACAAAAAGACACCTCATTTGTACTGCTTGAGCAAAGTTCAGTTCGTACTTACGTGGCACAAAGTGGTTTGGTTGGTAAAAACGGCATCGATAAATCTGGCCGTGCTCAATTCACTGCAGATAAAACCAAATACGAATTAATGGACGGTGAAGACAGCTTAACGGTTGTGCTTCGCATTCAACAAGACGGCGTAGCCATTAACAAAGTTTATACTTTCCAGCGTAATAATTACCTTGTTGACGTGGGTTATGAAGTGAATAACAACACTTCAGAAAACTGGCAAGCAAATTTTTACGCACAATTTAAGCGTGACCGCACAGAAGACCCTTCACAAATGGAATCCATGGGAATGGCGTCTTACTTAGGTGGTGCGGTAACTCGTCCAGCTGAAAATTACTTCAAAATTGACTTTGATGACATGGATGAAGGCAGCTTTAAAGAACAAATTAACGGCGGTTGGGCTGCATTTTTACAGCACTATTTCCTAGGTGCTTGGGTACCGAATGCGGATATGCCGCATACTTATAATGCCCGTAAAGCCGGTGGCCAATACATTGTTGGTTACTATGACGATGCTCTTGTTGTGGCCCCTGGTACAAAAGGTGAAACCTTTACCAGTATTTATTTAGGCCCTAAAGACCAAGATCGTTTAGCTGAAATTGCGCCGCATTTAGACTTAACCATCGACTACGGTTGGTTATGGTGGGTGGCACAGCCATTATTCTGGTTGCTGCAAATGATGTTTGCCATTGCAGGCAACTGGGGTTGGGCCATTGTACTGCTGACCATTTTAATCAAATTAGCATTCTTCCCGTTGTCAGCAGCAAGTTACCGTTCTATGGCTAACATGCGTAAAGTGGCACCTAAGCTAACCGCATTGCGTGAACAGTTTGGTGATGATCGCCAGAAGCTGTCTCAAGAAATGATGGCGTTGTACAAGAAAGAGAAAATTAATCCTTTAGGTGGTTGTTTACCAATATTGGTTCAAATGCCTGTGTTCATCGCACTTTACTGGGTATTAATGGAATCCGTTGAATTGCGTCAAGCGCCGTTCATGCTGTGGATTGAAGATTTGGCCATTAAAGATCCATTATTTATTTTGCCTTTGATTATGGGTGCTTCCATGTTCATTCAAATGCAATTAAACCCAACACCACCCGATCCAATGCAAGCGAAAGTCATGAAGTTAATGCCTGTGATCTTCACTGTATTCTTCTTATTCTTCCCTGCTGGTCTAGTACTTTACTGGGTTGTGAATAACATCTTGTCTATTTCTCAGCAGTATTACATTACAAAGAAAATAGAAAACGAAGGCTAGAAGTTCGAA
>CAJXIT010000478.1 GCA_913054055.1 uncultured Thalassolituus sp. | reverse complement strand
CAAGATGCCCCAAAAATACAAATCTAAAAACACACCTATGGTGCCTAAAACCGACCAAACTGCGATATTTAAAATGGGCAAAGGCCAAAAACCAATGAGCGCCAAAGTGGCACTGATGGCAATCAATTGAACAATAACCGCCAGCACCAGTGACGCCACATCATAGCCACCAAAGCCCGGTATCATTTTACGAAAAGGCAGTAAAAATGGGTTAGTGGCCTTAACGATGAATTGTGAAATGGGATTATAAAAATCTGCGCGCACTGCTTGCAGTAAAAAGCGCAAAATCACCACAAATATAAATAAGCCTGCGATGGTGTTAACAACCATTAAACCAATATCGGTAAATGCTGATCCCATTTATTCAATCCTTAATATTATTGTTAAAGCCAGTTGTGCTCATTGCACAAAGTCTAACATAGAGTTTAGCCGCTCAGGAGAGAAGGGTAAGACTCTGTTTTTCACTTTCGGAAGCTGCCTGTGACAATCAAAATCACTTCTCATCTGTAGCCTGGATAGAGCGAAGCGCCATCCGGGATTGAGACAAACTGCAAACCCTGTCGCCTGCAAGCAGCCTCCTACAAATAATACAAGCCTACTTAGCTAACGCTTCGTTTTGAAGCTGTGTCACCGTTACCAAACCTTCTTTCGCAAGGCCTAACATGGCGGTTAACTCTTCAGGTTGGAATGGCTCGCCTTCGGCTGTGCCTTGAATCTCAACAAAGCCGCCGTTATCGGCCATGATCACATTCAAATCCGTTTCAGCCGTGCTGTCTTCATCGTAATCCAAATCCAGTACCGCTTCACCATTATAAATACCCACAGATACTGCGCTGATCATGTATTTCAGCGGGCTGGTTTTGATCATGTCTTGTGCAATCATGTAGTTAATGGCGTCCACTAAAGCCACACACGCACCTGTGATAGACGCACAGCGAGTTCCACCATCAGCCTGAATCACATCGCAATCAATGGTAATGCTGTTTTCACCCAAGGCTTCTAGATCAATAGCAGCACGTAATGAACGGCCGATTAAACGACCAATTTCCACGGTACGACCACTTTGTTTGCCTTTGGCCGCTTCACGCATCATACGAGAACCGGTAGAGCGAGGTAACATGCCGTATTCTGCTGTCACCCAACCTTGGCCTTGGCCACGCAAAAAGCCAGGTACGCGACCTTCAACGCTGGCGGTACAGATAACTTTAGTATCGCCAAATTCTACCAATACCGATCCTTCAGCATGCTTGGTGTAATTACGAGTAATTTTAACATCACGCAGTTGGTTTAATTCGCGGCCACTTGGTCTCATAATCTGTCTCTACTTAATATCGAATAGGTATGTATGCATTAATGGCCTGCATTATAGCGGTCTGGCGGCTAACGCCAAGCGACCATTTATGGCGATCATGACAACAGCGGGTTAAAATGGAAATAATTACATAAGGAATGCCTCATGACGCTCAGCATGACCGCCTTTGCCCGAACCGATGATCAAACCCAACTTGCTAGCTACACATGGGAGATACGCTCGGTCAATTCTCGTTATTTAGAACTGCATTTTCGCTTGCCAGACGCCCTAAGGGCCATTGAAGGCCCGTTACGAGAACAACTTCGTACGCGCCTTAGCCGAGGCAAAGTGGAGTGCCACCTAAAATTCAGCCCCAATCAAAACCAGCAAGCCCTTTCCATCAATGAAGACCTTGTAGCCCAAATCAATCAAGCCGCCGACCAAGTGCACGACGTGATCGGACCCGGCAATGCACTCGATGCCCTTGAGATTCTCAAATGGCCTGGCGTCATCAACCAAGGCAACTTAGATATGGAGCAAGCCAACAGTGAGGCCTTAACCAGCTTCAATGATGCCTTAACTCAGTTAATAGACATGCGCCAACGTGAAGGGGATGCCCTAAGCAGCTTTATCCAGCAAAGATTAATTGCCATTGACGAGCAAGTACAAAAAGTAAAAGCGGTACTGCCTGACATTTTGAATACTCAACGGCAAACTCTAAAAAACAAAATTGATGAACTGGTAGAAAAAGCCGAACCAGATCGCTTAGAGCAAGAAATGGTGATCATTCTGCAAAAAGCCGATGTGGATGAAGAGCTAGACAGATTAGAAGCCCACCTAGAAGAAGTCACCCGAATCCTGAAACAAAAAGGTCCCATCGGACGCCGCCTAGATTTTATGATGCAAGAGCTCAATCGCGAAGCCAACACCCTTTCATCAAAATCCATTTCTCACCTCACCACGCAAATTGCGGTGGAATTGAAAGTATTGATTGAGCAAATGCGTGAGCAGATTCAGAATATTGAATGATACGTTGAAATATTCATGACCATAAAAAAGCCGCTTAAATGAGCGGCTTTTTACAGTTCAATGCTTCATTCTAAAATCAATATCGATACATGCCCTGTTCAATATTCTGCTGAAT
>CAJXIT010000477.1 GCA_913054055.1 uncultured Thalassolituus sp. | reverse complement strand
ATGGAGTACTTTCATGGAGGGGGCTGCGTCATTGGCAGCATAGAAACACATGATCGATTTTGCCGTTATTTAGCCAAGCACAGCAATACGATCATTATCTCTGTGGATTATCGACTCGCCCCTGAATATGCTTTTCCCATCCCCATTCATGATGCCGTTGATACTTGGAACTGGATTAACCACCATCACAAGCAATTAAAATTAGACCCAAACGATATTGGTGTCGGTGGTGACAGTGCAGGAGGCTATTTGGCGTGCTTAATTGGATTATCATCCCTTCATGAAACGCTGCCTGTAAAATCGAACCACCCGCCCAGCTTTCAATTTTTGTTGTATCCCATGCTGAGTTTACAGGGCAACACTCCGTCTTATCAGAAATTTACTAAGCATCTGATCTTAACCAAAGCATTAATGGATTATTTTCGCAGGCATTTTCTTAAAACAATCCATGACTATTCACAGCCTTTAATTAGCCCATTGCAAGCCAATGATATTTCGATGTCAGTC
Organism: uncultured Thalassolituus sp.; assembly: GCA_913054055.1. Classification (GTDB taxonomy): domain Bacteria; phylum Pseudomonadota; class Gammaproteobacteria; order Pseudomonadales; family Oceanobacteraceae; genus Bermanella. The sequence goes on along the minus strand of CAJXIT010000477.1, from coordinate 1,943 downwards.
AAAAGTTATATTTTAACGCTGGGGTACGATCCCCTAAGGGATGATGGCATCAAGTATGCGGAAAGGCTCAAGCAATTAGGCATTGATACTGATCACGAGCATTATCAGGATTGCATGCATGCTTTTATATCTGTTACCAAACTGAGCAAACGAGCCCGAGAGGCCACTCGATCCGTTGCTGATGCCTTGGCGAAAATTTAAATAGGCTTTTCACAGCCCCCCCCTAACAGGGGCCTTTGCAATCACCCTATTACAACAATAACAATCTATCCTGTTCTTCTTTTCTGTGCGTAACCGTTCAGTGCATTACCTGCACTTTGGCAGATTTTTTTAAATGCCTGATATTCTTTTTCACTGATGCTGTCTTCTCCCGGACTGGCATCTGCGTAAACCACACCTATGGGCTTGCCGTTGGCAAACAATGACATGGCCATAAAATTCTCATTACTTAAAATGTTCATGACATCAGGTGCAATCATATTTTTAGCTTGTGAAAAGTTCTTATTATCCACTTTCATACTCGCCGGTTGCCCTAACAGTTTGGCAAAAAAACGATTCGTCCCTACTTTAATTTTTAAACCACGAATCGGTGAATCTTTTTCAATACCCACACAATATAAAGGTCGCAATGCCTCCCCACTTTTATCTAACACACAAATAAATGTACGGCGCATGCCTAAACCTTCGTTTATGGCCTTATTACAGGTTAATAAGATTTCATGTATATCTTTAAAGCTGCTGGCTTGTTTATTAAACTGCTCAATTAACTCCAGCAACATATCTTTATTGGGCGCTCTGGGGGGTTGTTTTTTCTCTACCACATTTTCATGATTGGCAGCTGCTTTTACCGCCGGTTTTTCGCGCTCCATTTCACTCATAATACAAGGCACGGGCCGACGTAACCAAGGTCGTGATAATTGATTAATCTGAGGCCATAAAAGGGAGGCCGCCGCTGGTAGAGCTTGCCCTGTCATATTATTACGACTGTAATCAACCGCCATTTCATGATTGCGCTTAGTCACTTGCTGCAAAGGTGATCCCGTCAAATGGGATAAGATAATTTGTGAGCGCAAACAGTGGCGACGCATCCAACCCAAGTTCACCTGCGATGCCAAATACATCATCAACGCCATCAAGGTCACTGGCTTCGACTTCTGAATTTTCAAGCTTGTATCGTCATCAAAATAATCTAAGTATTTTGGACTAAGCATTTTCCCCCACTCTTGTGGTGATGGGCGTTCAGCACGCTCTAATACTTGCTGGGCTAATAAAGGTAACTTCAAATGGCGTCCGATCAATCGAGACACATCATCTAATAAACAACCAAAGACACTGTTCTCTACTTTATCTGTGGGGTGAAAGTCATGCTCAATTAACCACTGACTTTTCCGCATGGGGCCATATGCAATGCGCCACATAATCCATTGGGGGGCGCCTGCAATAATTGTTGCCCATTTCAATCGCTCTGGGTTACCAATTTTGGTTTCTGCCGACCAGTGCTCGACTAAACACCCAGCAAATCCACTATCAGCCTGAGACTGCAAATACGCTTTTTGATACGCATCACTTTTATGCAGCTGCATTTGCGGGGCTTGCTTCACCACATTGATCACACCTTGCATGCCCAAGATGGTCATCACATGATTTAAAGTGAGTATTTCAACATCTTCGTTGTGATTCAGCTTATTCGCCGCTAAAAATAAATGCAGGCACAGGGCTGGGTCGCGCTCTATGGTGTGAGCCATATTCGCTAACGACGCCCCATCTTTTATCTGCCGAGTTAATAGCTTGGCAGACGCTTTCAAGATGGGTATCTGAGTTTTATTGGCCAGTTCAAGCCAAGCTTTCACGCCACGGGGTATTTTTGCTTCCATTCTATTTGAGGAAAGCCCTTTTCTAGTCTTTATTTAACAATAGTCCATGTTTAATAAATGTGACTCACT
>CAJXIT010000476.1 GCA_913054055.1 uncultured Thalassolituus sp. | reverse complement strand
TGGCTAACGTACTAATGAATCTAGAGGTATTAAAGCCCTTTATCATTTTCCCAAAAAAAGGAGTGCTAAGCATAAAGGCATGAAATTTTCTTTTAAGGTGTTCTTTTTTCAGTAGCTGATAAAAAGTTGCTACGAATAAAGCGATAGCTATCAGCAGTATAAAACCCTTTTGCTGCAAAAAGTCACTGGCCGATATCATTGCTTGTGTAAGCCCTGGCAGTTCTTGGCCATTTTTAACAAAAACATCCACAATATCTGGAACAACATAAGTCAGTAAGCCGACTACTATCGTGATGGCAACTAGGCTAAGGATAATTGGGTAAACCGCAGCTAATTTTATCTTTTGTTGGTTGGTCTGACTGATTTCCATGTGGTCAGCTAAGCGATTTAGCACAGTGTCTAAATGCCCCGCATGCTCTCCTGCAGATACGGTTGCGCGATATAAAGTTGGAAAAGCGTAGTCAAACAAATTTAATGCCGCCGCAAGACTGTGGCCTTCAAGTACTTTTGAGCGCACCTCTAGGATCATGGCTTTAATGCGTTTTTTTTCAGTTTGCTCGGCTGTGGCTTTTAGCGATTCATCAATCGGAAGGCCAGCAGAAATAAGTGTTGCTAGCTGGCGAGTAAACATGGATAAATCAGCAGTACTGATAGAGCGTTTGAATATTGAAGCGCCTGATTTTTCTTTAGCCTTGCTTTCGGTTGCCTCGACTGAAACTGGCATCCATTGCTTGTCTCTAAGCTGCTGCCTGACTTGTCGAGGGCTGTCGGCTTCGATGAGTCCCTTTTTTTGTTTTCCAGATGCATCAATGGCAACGTATTCAAATGCTGCCATGATTATCCTTTGCTTACTCTCAAGACTTCTTCAAGGGTTGTTTCACCTTTGATGACACTATTAAAGCCATCTTGCTGAATGCTGTTACTTGATTGCCTTGCGTATTTTTCAAGCTCCTGCTCACCTTGGCCGTCATGTATCAAGGTTTTCATATGGTCATCAATTTCAATTATTTCATAAATCCCTTGGCGCCCTTTGTAGCCGCTGCCGCCACATTCTGGACAGCCATTGGCATGATAAAGCTGTAGATTTTGATCTGCGTGAATACCCAGTAGTTCTTTTTCACTGTCATCAGGTGTGTATGGGGTTTTACACTCAGGGCAAAGCGTTCTGATTAGCCTTTGAGCCACAACACCAATCAAGCTTGAGGCAAGCAAGAATGGTTCTACGCCCATGTCTTGAATACGTGTGACAGCTCCTGCTGCTGTATTGGTATGTAAGGTTGATAATACAAGGTGACCCGTTAACGATGCTTGAACAGCTATTTCGACTGTTTCTTTATCTCGTATCTCACCAATCATTACCACATCGGGATCTTGACGTAATATTGCCCTTAAACCACGAGCAAATGTCATATCGACCTTAGTGTTAACTTGGGTTTGACCGATACCTGGCAAGCTATATTCAACAGGGTCTTCTACTGTCAGGATATTTCGAGAGCTGTTGTTTAGCTCACTTAGGGCAGCATAAAGGGATGTGGTTTTACCAGAGCCGGTGGGCCCTGTTACCAGAATAATGCCGTGCGGCTTAAATATGATTTCTTTTAATCGACTAAGATTGCTACCTTCCATCCCAAGCTGGGCTAGGTTTAGGCGGCCTGCTTTTTTGTCCAGTAGTCGCATTACAACGCGCTCGCCATGGGTAGATGGCATCGTTGACACACGGACGTCCACCTCTCGACCGGCAACCTTTAGTGCAATACGGCCATCTTGAGGTAAGCGTTTTTCGGCAATATCCAGTTTGGACATTACCTTGATGCGGCTAACTAAAAGTGGAGCAAGCGCTCTTCTTGGCTCTAAAACTTCTTGAAGCACACCGTCCACCCTTGAGCGTACAACCAGTTTTTTCTCAAAAGTTTCAATGTGAATATCTGATGCATTTCGTTTGACGGCATCTGTGAGTATGCCGTTAATTAAGCGGATAATCGGTGCATCATCTTCTTGCTCTAAAAGGTCTTCAGTTTCTTGGATCATATTAGCAAGGCTAGCAAGATCCATGTCCTCACCAAGCTCTTCCATAGCTTCACGACTATCAGCTGCCTGCTGATAAATTCTTGCAAGATGAGTATCAAAATCTGAGTCCGAAACCGCTTCAAACTGGGTGTTGCTGCCAAGTGTTCTTAGGCATTCCAGAATGGTATCAAAGCTGGTTTCTTCTTTATGCCAAACAGTGGTGAAATCATCGTCAATTTTCTCGGCGACGACATTGAATCGTTTGGCAAAGCTGTATGGCAAGCGGTGTTGCTCTTGTTGTTCTATTGAATCCACTTATGGGTCTGCTTGTATGGGTGCTTTTATTAACTGACTGCTAGTGTACCTAGTAGTTTCATAAAGTTAAATTTAATGGGGATATTTATATGGCATTTTAGTTAACAAATTATGACAGGCATAAAAAAACCCAGCT
>CAJXIT010000475.1 GCA_913054055.1 uncultured Thalassolituus sp. | reverse complement strand
CGTGTTGTTATTTTCTGCATTCACAGTGCTCTTCTCAGAGATGTGTGGTGCAAGAATAACTTTTAGCAAACGTTCTTGGCTTATCATCCCAGCATCTCCTCGATTTGCTTAATAGCTTCAGCAGTTACGAGTACTTTGTTGAATGCGATAAGGCTAACTGGATCAATACCAGCAACATCACGAACGTCAACTTTGTACAAGTTACGAGCAGCTAAGAACAAGTTCTCGTCAACTTCTGGAGTAACAATCAACACGTCTTCAAGTTGCATTTCGTTTAGTTTAGCTTTCAGCTCTTTAGTTTTAGGAGCTTCAACACCGAACGACTCAACAACGATAAGACGGTCTTGACGTACCAATTCAGAGAAAATGCTTTTCAGCGCTCCGCGGTACATCTTTTTGTTAACTTTTTGGCTATGATCTTGTGTTTTAGCAGCGAAAGTTACGCCACCGCCACGCCAGATTGGGCCTTTAACAGTACCAGCACGTGCACGGCCAGTACCTTTTTGGCGCCAAGGCTTTTTGCCTGAGCCAGTTACTTCTGCGCGAGTCTTTTGAGCACGAGTGCCCTGACGCGCGTTTGCAGCATAAGCTACAACTACCTGATGAACCAGTGCTTCATTAAAGTCACGGCCGAAGGTAGTTTCGGAAACTTCAAGAGCACTCTGTGCGTCTTTCAATACCAATTCCATTACTATCTCCTCAGACCTTAAGCTTTAACAGCTGGTTTGATGATCAGGTCGCCATTAGTAGCGCCTGGAACTGCACCCTTAACCAAAAGCAGGTTACGTTCAGCATCTACACGAATTACTTCTAGATTCTGTGTCGTAACACGCTCTGCACCCATGTGGCCAGACATTTTCTTACCTTTGAAAACGCGACCAGGTGTTTGGTTTTGACCAATAGAACCGTTAGCTCTATGTGCCAGTGAGTTACCATGTGTTGCATCTTGAGTACGGAAGTTCCAACGCTTAATACCGCCTTGGAAGCCCTTACCTTTTGATTGACCAGTAACATCAACTTTCGCTATGTCAGCGAAGATATCTACATTAAGCTCAGCACCTACTTCGATGCCTTCACCTTCACCATCTGCCAAACGCAATTCCCACAAACCACGACCGGCTTCAACGCCTGCCTTAGCAAAGTGACCTGCTTCTGGTTTAGTGATGCGATTAGCTTTTTTGGTACCAGTAGTAACTTGAAGTGCACGGTAACCATCTGTATCCAAAGTTCTCACTTGGGTTACACGGTTAGCAGCAATTTCAATTACTGTTACAGGTACCGACGCGCCATCTTCATTGAAGATGCGAGTCATACCTACTTTACGACCGATAAGACCGATAGCCATCTCTCAAACCTCTTCTAAGGATCTCAATTAACCCAAGCTAATCTGAACGTCAACACCAGCCGCAAGATCTAAACGCATAAGTGCGTCTACAGTCTTTTCAGTCGGCTCTACGATGTCAACAAGACGCTTGTGAGTACGTAGTTCGTACTGATCACGTGCATCTTTATTAACGTGTGGAGAAGTCAAAATGGTATAACGTTCTTTACGCGTTGGAAGTGGAATTGGACCACGAACCTGTGCGCCTGTACGCTTAGCAGTTTCAACGATTTCCGCAGTAGACTGATCAATCAAACGATGATCAAATCCTTTTAAGCGGATACGGATTCTTTGGTTCTGCATTGACCAGAGCTCCTAAAATGTACACATAAAAAATCACCCTCTAGCTTCTTCCATTTGGAAAAGCAGAGCGAGATGATTTAACCGTTCGACTCACAATTGGAGTCGCTGTATTTTTACGTCAACCTCGAGGGTAGACTATTTAAATCGCCTAATGGTTAAGGCGAGGGGCTATTATACTGATTTAAACTTCCAGATCAACCCCACTGTGTGAAATACCGTCAAATAGACCATACTCACTAAAGTGGCGGCCATTATACCCAGTAAGATCTAGATTGCCAGTACTTGCCCTACTTTTCTTTAGTCATTAAAAAAGGCAGCCTAAGCTGCCTTTTTCAGTATTGCGGTAAGATTAGTCGCTATTAAGCAACGATCTCTGCAACAACACCAGCACCAACTGTACGTCCACCTTCACGGATCGCGAAGCGTAAACCTTCGTCCATCGCGATTGGGCAGATTAGGGTAACTGTCATTGCTACGTTGTCACCAGGCATTACCATCTCTACGCCTTCTGGCAATTCGATAGTACCGGTTACGTCAGTTGTACGGAAGTAGAACTGTGGACGGTAGCCTTTGAAGAATGGAGTGTGACGTCCACCTTCTTCTTTAGACAGAACGTAGATTTCTGACTTGAAAGTTGTGTGTGGAGTGATTGAACCAGGCTGAGCCAAAACTTGACCACGTTCAACATCTTCACGCTTAGTACCACGTAGAAGAACACCACAGTTCTCGCCAGCACGACCTTCGTCAAGAAGCTTACGGAACATTTCAACACCAGTACAAGTAG
>CAJXIT010000474.1 GCA_913054055.1 uncultured Thalassolituus sp. | reverse complement strand
ATTAAGCTAAGCTTAAATGCTGAAAACCCTTAAAGTGCTTGGCTGAATGAATTACCAAAGCTTGTATACATACATGGGCGCAGCCCTCATACCCTTATTGGCTTGTGGCTCAGCGCAGGCGAATGATGATTTCTTTGAAATCAGCCTTTTTGAACTTCAAGACATTCCTGTTGAAGTGGCCTCTTTATTTGAAGACAGTACATTAGACGTGGCGTCTTCGACCGCCAGTATTTCTCGCAGTGAATGGCAAAATAGAGGAGCCGTTTCCCTTGGCCAAGCCCTTGAAGGCGTACCGTCGGTATTCACCAATACCGTATGGGGTGGCAGTGAAGCCATCGCCATCCGTGGATTTGCTACCGAGTTATCGGTTAGGGGCGTTGCCCATTCTCTAGATGGCATTCCTTTAGGTTCCTACACCTATGCCAGCCCCAGCTATTTATTACCAAGGGCACCATTAAACTTGCTGAATCAAGTGGAAATGATTCGCGGCCCTGGCAGCACGTTATACGGGAATGATGCGTTTCATGGTGTTATCTCAATGGAGCTATTTAACCGTGCACACAATACGGGTGAAGTCATTGTGCAAGCAGGTGACCCTGGTAGTTATGAGGTGACCGCCGTAAACAGCTATAACAATAATAAGTGGCATGTACATACAGGGGGCAGCCTTCAGTCTGAAGGCGGGCACGATTTAGCATTTACTTACACTGACCCTTACACACCCAATACCATAGGCACCAGCTCAAGAGAACAAGGCTTTGAGAATGCCAGTGCGTTTTTAAAAGCCACTTATGGAAAGGTATCAGGCAAACGAGGTAAGTTTGCATTCACCGCCTTTCATAACGATTTTAGCGCTAATGAGTTTCAAGGTGTGGGCACACAATTTTTCTCCCGCATTCCTTTAAGCTTTGACGTGGAAAGCACCAGTATTGCCGGTGGCCAAGATGTAAGTGATAGTGAAAACTCGCTTTCTTTACTGGGTTTTTCTCATGAAATTTTATTGAAGAATGACCTGCAACTGAAAAATCATGCTTATCATTGGCAAAGCCAACAAGAGTGGGCCTTTGATAACTCAAATTATCCCGATACCATCACAACGCTTAGTAATATCACCATCCCTTGTAAAGCTGATCAAAACGATGGGAATTCAAATCCACTGTATTGTTCTCACACGCTATACCAAGGCACAGAAGAAACAAGAAAAGGGTTCAAAACTCAATTAAAACAAGCTGAAAATCGTTTCAATACGCAATGGGTAATCGGAGCAGGCTATGATGAAATTGAAATCACTGAAGGTCGCTTTGAACGCATTAATGAACAGGGCATCACCTCCCAGCTTGCCACCAGTCCATATATTGGGTCTAAAAGAGAGTTAGGCCATATCTTACTGCAAGCCAGAACGGGCATCTCAAATGATCAGTTGTTAGTCACTTATGGCGCGCGTTGGGATTACTATAGCGATGTAAAAAACCATATTTCTCCTCGCCTAGGCCTTGTATATAAAACCAATCATGCATTAACACAAAAGCTATTATTTGGGCACGCATACCGTGCACCCACTGCATTAGAAAAATTTGGATCAGGCTCTGTGCTGGGTGATGAAAACTTAAAACCAGAAACCATAGAGACCTATGAATTTATTAATATATACCGACAACCAAATTACGAAATCGAAGCGGTTATATTTTATAGCGAATGGGACAATGCCATTTCACTTGTGGAAGTATCTACCGTTCAAAATCAATACAAGAATAATAACTACAACGAATCAAAAGGCTTAGAATTAAGTTTAAGAAGTCAGTTAAATCACACTACGATCAACTCGCAATTAAGCTATACCGAGTCTGAAAATAAAACCGATGGCATTGATTATGTTGCTTTTCCTGAATGGACTGGCAGTGTGAACATTGAGCACCCAATTACCCAGGAAACATTAAAAGTTGGCATGTGGCAAAGAGTTATGCTCAATTACCACCTGAACGATACCAATACCGATAATGATGAAAAGTCCTATCATAGAACAGATTTATATTTAAATTGGCGCATGAACGCGCGATTCAGTTTGACCGCCAATATTCAAAACGTATTTGATAAAGAAAATACATTGCCCTCTTATTATGGCTCAGAAGGTGGATTACTGGATTATGGCCGCATAATTAAAGCCAGTATTCACTACAAACTTTAACGGGTTCATACGTAAACTGGCCTAATGCTTCCATTAGGCTAACTATCCAATTACCCTTTCCTTAACTCTGTTACCACCTTACCACCCACACCCCAGTTATCGGTATTCACTTCATCAATTACGACCACTGTGGTTGCAGGGTTTTTATTTAATACATCCACTAGTAACTGAGTAGCGCCTGCTATTAGCGCCTTTTTTTGCTCAGAGGTGACCTGTTCATCCGTCACTTTAATATTTACATATGGCATACATGCATCCTTAAAATTTAATGTTTTAGTCAATCGTGTT